>JALULO010000135.1 GCA_027056215.1 Campylobacterales bacterium
ATCAGCATGACCTGGTGTGTCAATGATATTGATTTTATAATCTTTATACGTGATTGCTGTATTTTTAGAGAGAATCGTAATACCTCTCTCCTTTTCAAGGTCATTACTATCCATAACTCTTTCATCTACTTTTTGATGTGCATCAAATGTACCTGACTGTTTTAACAATTCATCTACCAATGTGGTTTTACCATGATCAACGTGAGCGATAACGGCAATATTTCTAATCTCTTTCATTTTTATCCTAACATTATAATTTCGCGGATTATACCCAAATTTGCTAATAAAGTGAAATTGGCACATTTGTTGCTCACTTTTACGCATAGTACTTAGCACTAAAGGAACGAGATGAACGGACTTTTATTACATTCAAAGCCAGAAAATAAAGATATTAAATTTATTAGTAAGAATAAACAAGATGCGGCACTACAAAAAGAAGAAAATACGGATGATTTTTTTCAAAATTTAATTGAAAATCTTTTTAATGAGATCCCTGATGATAAAAATAAAAATTTTATTATTGCAAAATTACTCGATTTACCACAAGATTTTGAAAGAAAAGAAGATAGCGTTTCCTCTTTTTCGGGTGAAAAGCTTTTTCATCATGATAATCCACAAGATGTTTCCATCGAAGAATTGATTAAAATTGCGACTTTACTAAAAAATGCACCACAGACACCTTTAGATTTTCCAACTGATTCAAAAGCACTTAAAACATCACTTTTGGATTTAAATACACAAAAAGAGTTTAAAAATGCAAAAACAATCCATGATCTTTTTACCATCGCTAAGGAAAAGGGGATCACAGTTAAAAACTTTCAATTTTTTAAAAAAGACTCTGCATTAGATACCCAAACCAAAAATTTGGTACATCAGGTAAATAGCGAAGATATCTTTAAAATTATTGAGAAACAAATTCACACTAAAAATCACAGCGATACGCTCAAATTAAAAGATAAAGGTATCCCTAAGAATATTTTACAAAATGTGTTAAACCAAAAAAACATAAACACACAACATATAAAAGCTATACCTATTCAAAAATCAAAAAACATCAAAACAAATACCTTTTCACACGTTAATATATCACAAAAAGTTACAGAGAACTTATCAAAAACAGATAAGTATACATTTTCTGAAACTAATATAAAATCTAGTTTAAAACTTGAAACAAAATCAATAGCTAAAACTATCAAAACTAGCCACGCTATACCTTCTGATGCAAAGCCTGATTTAGAACAGATACATAATCCAATAAATGAATCTAGTTTAAAACTTGAAACAAAATCAATAGCTAAAACTATCAAAACTAGCCACGTTATACCTTCTGATGCAAAGCCTGATTTAGAGCAAATACATAATCCAATAAATGAATCTAGTTTAAAACTTGAAACAAAATCAATAGCTAAAACTATCAAAACTAGCCACGTTATACCTTCTGGTGCAAAGCCTGTTCTAAATATAATGACTGAACCAAATATAAAAATCAGAGCAAATCAAACAACACAACAACATAATAAACCTATTTTAGATCATACTAACAATATATCAACAGATCCTCTTATAAAAGATATTCAGACAAATACTAAACAACTATATAAACATACACATAATATAATTTCATCACACATAAAAACAATCTCTAATAATAAAGATGTACATCCTCTACAAAAAAATACTATTTCAACACACACTGTAAAGACACAAGATCAAATATTATCTAAAGATAATATGACACATAAAAAACATGATATTTTACAAATAAAAAAACCTCAAACTCAGCTAAGTCAGCTATTGAATCCATCACAGACAGATGACTCCAAGGTACAAATAAAATATACACAAAGGAAAATAGATGTCGACCAAAAGCAAGAAAAAGATAGATCAGATAATACGATTCGAGAAGAAACTATACATACTTCAACACACGATAAAATCACTAATAACAAACAGGTTAAATCACATGAAACACCAGAACTAAAAAAGACATTTCACACATTTGCACAAGAGTTTAAAGAAAAAGTTGAAAGTTATAAACCACCATTGATGAAAATAAAAATGCAATTAAATCCTGGTAACTTAGGTGATGTTGATGTAACACTCATTAATCGTGGTAATAATCTACACGTTAATATCAATTCAACCCCAAACACACTTGCTTTGTTTATACAAAATCAGGCTGAATTTAAAAATTCTCTGGTCAATATGGGATTTACTGGACTCCAAATGAACTTTGGAGAAAATAAAGATGGTCAAAGAGGACAAAATCACAAAGAAAACAATAAAAACAATCATGAACATGACGATAATAATCAAGAAAAAGATGGCTTCGAAATGATTGTTCCAAGATACGTATAAAGGATACTAGATGGCAGAAATAAATACATTAACTAAAACAACAACAGCTCTTGATAATACAGGTATTAATCCAAATTCTATTTTAGGTAAAGATGATTTTATGAAACTTCTTTTAACTGAATTGCAACATCAAGATCCAACTAGTCCGATGGATAGTGATAAAATTTTATCACAAACTTCACAACTTGCAGCTTTGGAATCACAGGATAAAACTAATAAAGCTCTTGAAGCATTAACAAACAGTTTTAAACAAAACAAAAATTTTTCAGCAGTCAGTACAATAGGTAAATATGCAAGATTAGAAAACAAAGTTACTCTTACCCAAAACACAAAAGGAGAACTCAATCCTGTAAATTTTGATCTAAATTTTTCAGAAGATGTCAAAAGTGGTCAAGTTGAAATCTACGATGAGAAAAATCGTCTTGTCAAAGTTATGAACATAGAAGAGATGAAAAAAGGAAAACATACTTTCACATGGAATGGGCTCAATGATGCAGGAGAAAAATCAAAAGGTGGTAAATATACAATCACATCTAGTTATTACAATACTGATGGTGTTAAACTTAGTGGAGAATTTGGTTCTTACAAAGTTGAATCAGTTAAATTTGAAAATGCAAAAACATATCTTAAATTAAATGGTAGTTTTATCCCTTTCGATAAAGTCCAGGAAATTTATGAAAAAAAGGTTAAGTAGATGAATAATTCATTTTATAATGGTATTTCGGGTATGAAGACTCATCAATTTGGTATAGACGTATGGGCTGACAATATAGCCAATATTAATAAAGTAGGTTCCAAAACCACTATACCTGAATTTTCTACCGTGTTTTCCACATCTATGGCAAATTCTTTTTCCTCACCCACTTCTAGTGATATAGGTCTTGGAAGTCGTGTCGGTGCAACACATTTACAATTTAAACAAGGCTCTATTACAAAAACAGAAAATCCATTTGATATGGCAATCAATGGTGATGGCTGGTTTGGGATACTTGATCAAGAAGGCAACCAAATGTTTACAAGAGCTGGTCTTTTTAACAAAGATGCCGATGCATTTTTGGTAGATCCAAATGGAAACTACCTTTTAGGCACTTCTGCAAACAATATACAGGATGGCAGTGTTGTTCCAAATTTAAAAAAATCAATTGATTTAACAGAACCCAAAACGCAAACGAAGATTCAATTGCCTGATGATTTGGTTTTCCCACCAAAACCAACTTCTAACATTGATTTTAAGGGAGCTCTCAATAGTAAACCCATTTATGAAAAAAATCTTGACGGCACACAAACCGAAAAAGCCAATGAAGATAAATTTGTATCACAAGTAATCAATCCAGATGGTAGTATAGGATTTTTAGAAATCAATCTAACAAAAACAGTGCCACAATTGCCTGATAAAACGATATGGAATGCCAAAACTACTATATTGGATGAAGATAAAAACATTATTACATCAAAGGATGGTCAACTCGCTTTTAATGGCAGAGGTGCATTAACGGCATCAACGATTACCTCTATAGATAATAATGGAAATACTATAAATTTAAATTTTGGTTCTATCTATGATCCTGCAAAAAATAATAGCGGTTTTGATGGCTTATTTGCTTTTAATGGTATGTCCAATGACTTTGCAAGAAATGTATCACAAGATGGTGAAAAAAGTGGAGATTTGCAAAATTATGGTGTCAGTCAGGATGGAACAGTTGAAGCGATTTTCGACAATGGAAAAACAGTTCCTGTCGCCAAAGTGGCACTATACCACTTTCAAAATAAAGCAGGATTAGAACAATCCTCACCTGTGTACTTTAAACCTACTGCCAATAGTGGAGATCCACTTTTTTTTAAAGACAAAAATGGGAACACCATCAATACAGCAACTATTTCTAGTCATGCTTTAGAAACTTCTAACATTTCTATGACAACAGCACTCACAGAACTTATAGTTATGCAAAAAGCATATGACGCAAGTGCCAAAAGTATTACAACGAGTGATCAACTCATACAAAATGCAATTAATATGAAAAAATAATTTTCAATAGTTTAATCAGCCTAAATTTGGGCACGCTACTTGCTCTTTTCTTTTTAAGAGGAGTTGGTACATATATCAACAAAAAACAGATAAAGGATTTACTTATGATGAGATCATTATGGGCCGGAGTTTCCGGTCTACAAGCACACCAAATCGCTATGGACGTTGAAGGTAACAATATTGCCAATGTTAACACAAGTGGTTTTAAATACTCTCGTGCAAACTTTTCAGATATGTTATCTCAAACAGCAAAAATCGCTACCGCACCACAAGGTAACCTTGGCGGTAAAAACCCTATGCAAGTAGGACTAGGTACAGAAGTTAACTCTGTAACCAGAATTTTTTCGCAAGGGTCAGTACAAACTACCGGAAAAACTACGGATCTTGCTATACAAGGTGATGGATTTTTTGTCGTAAGTCAAGATGGTGGTACTACCTATAAATATAGTAGAAATGGTGACTTTGTCTTTGATTCAGATGGTAATTTTGTTACCAATAGCGGACTTGTTTCACAGGGTTGGGTACGTGATCCAAATACTGGTAAAATAGACACCTCTGCACCAATTAGCAATATACAAATTCAACCAGGACTTACAACGCCTGCAAAAGCAACATCAAGTGTCAATTTAAAAGCAAATTTAAATACAGGTAATGAAATTAAAAATATGTCAACAATCAGACCCTTGGATAGTACAGCTGGTTTAAATGGTGCAGATGGCGTAGCAAATACAAAAGATGATGAAAAAGTTGATGATTTTAATGTACTTTTTTCTGCAGATGGTACATCATTTAATATCAAAGCAGCAAATGTAACAGCAACAGATAATACAACAAATCCTCCTACTATAACAGCAACAGGGGGACAAGGTGTCGAAATAAGTTTTGATGGAGGTGCTACAAAAAAATCATTTCGATATACAGATGGTACGGCAGGTGTTAATGCAGCGGGAGATACGTATTATTTTAGAACAACTGAAGATTTTAGAGCAGCTCTTCAAGATTTTGCAGATGACACATCAACAGATGTAAAAATAACAGTTAATAAAGAAGGAAAATTTAAAATTGACAACTCGGCTAACAATACCTCTGATCTCAGCATTCAAGTAGGTGGTCTTTCTGATGCACAAACAGAAAACAATGAACTTTTTACCCAAACAATTTCACCAATTGCAGGTCAACTTTCAAAACAAAGTTCGGGAAGTAAAATAACCCAACAAGTCAACGCGGCAAGCCATGCCGCTAGTATTGATGTATTTGATTCTTTAGGTTCAAAACATACAGTACGTGTGGAGTATAGAAAATCAGGCTATATATATGATACCAATGGCACCAAAACAGGTGTTTCATGGGACATGAAAATATCTGTACCAAAACCCGGTGATATCGGTGGGCCAATCAAAGATAGAGAAAATGAACTTTCAGGACAAGTTATTTTTAACTCAGATGGTTCACTTGGTTCTTATACACCCACTAGTTTCACCTATACAGCAAATAATGGATCAGCACCAAACCAAACGATTCTTTTGGATTTAGGAAGTATCAATAAATTTGACGGTATGACAAGTTTTGATAGTGAATCAAATACTGCAGGTATCAGTCAAGACGGTTTTACAGGTGGTGATCTTGATGGTATCAGAATCGATCAATCCGGTACACTTATTGGTAGTTTTACAAATGGTAGATCTTTTGGACTTGCACAAGTTGCAATGGCGAAATTTACTAATAACATCGGTTTAGAGAGTGACGGTGGTAATGTTTTTGTACAAACAGCAAACTCAGGTGAACCAGTCATCGGAAAAGCAGCAGCTGGTGGTCGTGGTTTCGTGCAGTCAAGTGCACTGGAAATGTCAAATGTCGATTTGAGTAGATCCTTAACACAGTTGATTGTGGTACAAAGAGGATTTCAGGCAAATTCCAAAACCATCACGACATCAGATCAAATGCTCAATACACTACTGCAACTTAAACAATAATTTTGTTATCTTTGCTATAATTGTCCTAACATCACCGTTAGGACAATCTTCATGAAAATCACCCTCCTTCACCATACGCCCTTAGTAGTTTGTGCCAGTGCTATTCGAACCTGCTGGCAAAGTTTTGACAAAAGTGATCATGGGGGAGAAAAAGATAAAGCACTTATAGATAGGGTTGGAAACAAGTTTAAACATGCATCCACGCTTGAACATCTGGTTTATACATTTTATATTCAGGGGATTTCACGTGCCCTTTTACAAGAGCTTGCCCGCCACCGCATCGCAAGCCTTAGTGTAAAATCTACACGTTACACCCTTAAAGAGTTAAAAGAGGAAGAACCTTTTACTTCTGACGATACAATAAGAGCAAAAAAATATCTGGTCTTTACAGATGTAGATTTGGTCAATGAGATGAGTATTAAAGCACTCGAAAACCTTCGACTGGTACTCAAAAGTGGTATTAGCAATGATAAAGCAAAATTTTGCCTGCCTGAATCTTATAAAACAGAACTTACATGGACAATCAATGCCAGAAGTCTGCAAAACTTCATAGGACTTAGAAGTGATAAATCAGCACTTTGGGAAATCAGAGATTTGGCAAAAGCACTTTATGAAAATTTACCAGATGATCACCAATATCTTTTTGAAGATTATATTAAGGTTTAATTGCAGGAAACCCAAGTCCAATCCAATCCTGTAATCCCCCACGATACCACAAAAGTTTTTCTTTTGGATAGCCTAATTTTAGCAAAGCTTTAATGGCTCTTAGGGATTGAACACACCAACTTCCGTTACAAAATACCAATGCCGTTTTTGCATGTGAAAAATCATATCCGGATTTTGTTTGTTTGATTTTTAAAAGATTTAAAAGTCGTTTGTGATCTTCTGGAAAATCTTTATCATGTGCTACTTCGTTATAAGGAATGTTGATTGCCGTAGGTATGGTTAAACGTTCAAACCAAGGCGACTTTCTGGCATCAACCAATATATATGTTCTTGGATTTTTTTGTTCTTTCTTTATAAAGGAGAGAACTTCCAATTCTGCTACAGTTTTTATCTTTGGATCAATTTGTATAGGCTGTATAGCACCTAGTGTTGAACTGATTTTTTTGATACACTTAGCGTTTACAGCCTTTTCATCAACCATATTTGCACCAAACAAATTTTTGGGTGTCATTGCAATTTGTGTACACTCATCTGGTCGCTCTCTTTCTATAAAAAACTTTTTCTTTCCAATCGATACTGCAACTCCATCATATTGTAAAGCACGAATATTTTCCTCAGCACTTAAAATTCCCATTAGCACTACTGATATCAACAATATTTTTTTCATAATAAACTCCTAAAAGTCTATTTTAACATAAATTTTTCTAATATATGCAAAGTTTCATCAGGTTTTTCTTCTTGTGGAATATGTCCGCACTCTGAAATGATTTTTAAGTGTGAATTTTGTATATCATGATGTAACCTTAGTGCTTTATCTTTACGAATTACGATATCGTTATTGCCCCAAATAATCAAAGTTGGTATTTTTATCTTTTTATATTGTCTCGATATATGTTCAATGTCATCTGGAACCAATTCTTTACTAGCTTCATAATAGACAGATTTTGCTCCGGGAAGATAAAGATTATGTGTGTACTCTGATATAATATCCTCAGGAATTTTAGAATCATCATAAAAAGCATATTTATAAGATTCTTTTACTTCATAACTCGAAGGCAATAAAAAGAACCCAAGTTTTCCAAGTATAGGAAATTGTAACCAACGAATCAACTTTGGTAATTGTTGATTATAACTTGCACTATCTATCAATACCAACTTATCAATCCACTCTGGATGCATTAAAGCTAGGACTAATGCAACACCTCCACCATAGGAATGACCAACTAATATAATATGTTTTAATTTTCTTTCTCTGAGATAATTTTCAATAACAATAGCTTGATCATAGACAGAATAGCGTCCATCATTTGGTTTTTGGGATTTTCCAAAGCCTTTTAAATCCAATGCATAGATTTTAAAATGTTTAGATAACTCAGGAACTAACCGGCTAAATGTGTAGTGACTTGTTCCAAATCCATGTAACATAACAACAGCTTGTCCTTTACCCAATATTTTTGAATACAATTTAATATCTTTTTCACAACTATTTTGATCAATCCTACTTTGCCATGTATTTGGTACTTTGTGAGCGCACCCTGTAAACACCAATCCTATAATCAGGAATATTTTTTTATAAGAGATCATGATTTACTTGCTTGATTATATTTTCTACAACATTATAAACTTTCTCAACAGACGCAATTTCAACTCTCTCATGTGTCGAATGAGGAGAACGAATATTGGGTCCGATAGATGCAATTTTGATATTTGGATAAAGATCTGAAATCACTGCACACTCTAACCCAGCATGAATTGCTTTGTACTCTGCCACACCAAATACTTTTTGTGTTTGTGTAAATACAAGTTTAGAAAAATCATTTATATTTGGTTTCCAAGCAGGATATTTCCCTTCACTTTTTACATCATACCCAAAACTGTGAAAAAATATTTTTGTTTTTTTCTCAATCTCAGATAAGCCTTGATTATCCATCGCTCTGGCAGATATCGATATATGACACTTCCCATCTTTTAACGAAAGCTTGGCAAGATTAATACTTTGATCTGGAATATCTAGCGTATCATTAAACTTTAATACACCATGATCACAATGCGTAAGCAACGATATCAGAGACTTTGTTTCTAATATCGTTGCATATCTTTGTGATATTTTTTCTACTGCTATATTTTGTTCCGATAGAAGTACTTCATCACTGGCAACAATCGCTTTGAGTGTTGTTGGAATAGAATTTATTCTCTCCCCTCCTTCAATAGTGGCTATTTCAATATCTTTTCCTTCACAATATTTCGCAAATACTTTCATGGCATTTGGAATATTTTTATGAATCTCTACACCTGAATGTCCTCCTGGTAAACCGGAAATCTCCAGTGTATAAAATTTTTTTTCACATTCGTGTAAATCATATTTTTTGTAAGCAAAGATATCAATACCCCCAGCACATCCTATATAGACTTCAGCTTCATCTTCACTATCGAGATTTAACATATACCGGCTTTTTAAATCAAATGATAAAGCAGTTGCACCAATTAAACCAACCTCTTCATCTGATGTAAAAAGATATTCACATTCTATCTGTTTTTCTATCAATGCCATCATCATGGCAATTGCTATACCATTATCTGCTCCTAGAGTTGAATTCTTTGCACTAAGCCATCCATCAATAATCTCTGTTTCTATTTTAGGTGCATCTCCTACACAAACCATGTCATAGTGCGCTTGCAAACAAAGATGAGGATTACCTTTTCTCACAAGAATATTGTTAGCCTCATCTGTTAAGATTGTATAGTTATGTTGTTTGGAAAAAGTGATCAGAAAGGTTTTAAGTGCCTGTACTTGATGTGAACAGTGCGGAATTTGTGTGATTTGTTGAAAATACTCTATTATCTGCATATATATATCCTATAATTCATTTTTTATCTATTTGAATTATAGGATACTTATTATAAGTTTAAAATTTATAGTTAAAGCCTATTGCAATATATGGCATCCATTTATATTTGTCTAACTCTTCTTGCAATGAGAGCATTTCAGCATCAAGATCAGCTTTAATCCCATCTTCAATCTCTTTTTGTCTCGCTTTTACTTCTGTTGTAATTCTTTGCACAATGATATCTTTTTGTGCCCCTTCAGGTATATTTTGTGTCTCTTTTGCAATTTGTTTATCTACATCCAATGCTTCACCATATTTCAATTTATATGTTGCTTGTGCCGCACCTTGA
>JALULO010000136.1 GCA_027056215.1 Campylobacterales bacterium
CTATTTGGGAGAGGGTTAATCCTGAACTATCTGTCCAATAAAGGAGTCCTGCACTATCGGGGGCTCTGTTGAATGTTGCTACATATAGTTTTGCTACTTCTTCTTTGGTTGGGTGTGACTCACTAGCCATAATCATACTAACAAGCAACACTAACACACATAGTATTTTTTTCATTTTAGGTTCCTTTTTATCTCATTGCTGCAAAAAATATAAATCCATACATTCATAAAATACTAAAGATCAATAGCTTGTGTATGATTGGGATATTGCTTTTATATTTTTCAAATTACCATCTACTTCAGAAAGATATGAAGGTACAATAGCTCTCCATGTAACTACCGTACCATCACTTTTAAGAGCAGAAAAAGCATTTTCTGTCGAGTGTATAGTCAAAACATTTGTCAAGCTCTCACCTATAGGTGCATCATATCCTATATAAGCGGTATTTCCCCACTTTACTACCCTTCCATCATTTTTTAGGGCTGCAAAGGCAGATTTATTTGAATATATAGTTTTTACATCTGTCAACTCATCACTTACTGCTGAGCTGTCTCCTCCTGCTTCGTCATAACCCCATGTAATCACTGTTCCGTCATTTTTTAGGGCTGCAAAGGCAGAACTTGTGGAGTATATGGCTTTGACACTTGTAAGCTTGTCAGCTACTGATGAACTATCGCCTCCATAGTAACCATATCCCCATGTAACTACTGTTCCGTCATTTTTTAGGGCTGCAAAGGCAGTCATGGTAGGGCATATGGTTTTGACATTTGTAAGCTTGTCGGTTACTGATGAACTATCGCCTCCATATGTACCCCATGTAACTACTGTTCCGTCATTTTTTAGGGCTGCAAAGGCAAATTGGTTTGAATATATCGTTTTAATATTTATTAAGTTATCTAAGACTGATGAACTATCTCCTCCATAGGTGCTATATCCCCATGCTACTACTGTTCCGTCATTTTTTAGGGCTGCAAAGGCACCATTTGTGGAGTATATTGCTTTTACATTTATTAATTTGTCAGCTACTGCTGATTTGTCACCTCCATAGAAACTATTTCCCCATGTTACTACTGTTCCATCATCTTTTAGGGCTGCAAAGGCAGAACTTGTAGAATATATAGTTTTTACATTTGTTAAGCTACCACTTATCGCCAAACTATTGCCTCCGCCATTTTCATCTCCCCATGTGACTACAGTTCCATCATCTTTTAAGGCTGCAAAGGCACTCATAGTAGAGTATATCGCTTTTATATTTATTAATTTATTAGATACTGACGAACTATCACCTCCATAAGAACTGTTTCCCCATGTCACTACTGTTTTGTCATCTTTTAGGGCTGCGAAGGCTCTGGTTGTCGGATAAATAGCTTTGACATTTACTAACTCATCACTCATAGATAGGACATCATTATCAAAAACATCATTACCCCATGCTGTAACAGTACCATCATCTTTGATGGCTGCAAACTCAAATATATTTGCCCAACTACCCATAGTATGTCCGGGAAATAGTGTTTTTTGTTCTATAGCATCAGTCTCGGATGTCGTAGCTGCTGATCCTTTTCTTGCAGTTGTACCTAATTCAATAATTTGCAATCCACTTGCTCTATCTGCTACAAAAAGATACTTTCCATCATCTGAAAGTATGGATTCAAAAGCATTGCCGGGGGTATCTACCGTCTCTACTATTTTAGGGTTTGTTTTATCTGATACATCATATATATCTATACCAAGATAGGATGCACAAACGAATGCTTTTGTCTCATCACTTGATAATGCTATATTAAACGAGTAACCTGCATTATCCAAAGGAGGCACTATGGACGGCGGTGTTGTTGAGAGTAGTGTTGATGACGGTAGATTTGAGATATCATATATCATCAAACCAGCATCAGAATCTGCCACAAACATAGTATCTGAAGATATAGTTATATCACTTCTAGCCTCATAATTTGAAACCTCTTTTTGAGCTTCCCCTGCTTTTGTTTTTGTACTTATATCGCTTATGGTTATATTTTTATCAAAAGCATCTGAAGTAAAGGCATAACCTTTGTAAATCTCTATGCTATCCGTATAGTTACCATTAACAGGAATATTGCCTGTTTTTTCGTATGTAGAGAGATTAAACATATTTATACCATTGTAGCCACTTGCAACATAGATTGTTGAGTTATCTATCGAAATAGCTCTAGCATATCCTGATGGAACACTTTTTACTATGGAAGGTGATGATAAGTTTGATATATCCACAATAGTCAAACCTTTTTGATTGTTTGCCAAAAAGAGTCTGTTTGTGGATGAATCTATCTTGATATCATCTATAATATCTTGTGTATTTAGAGTTGCTATAACAGCTGGTGATGTTTTGTCCGAAATATCTACTACATACAATATACCTTTATAACCGCCTAGAAATAGAGTGTTTCCATCTAGTGCAACATTTGATATGTCTCCTATATTATCCAAAGAAGATATAATTTTTGAAGAAGAACCATTTAAATCTGAGAGATAATCTGATACTATCGCAAAAGCTTCAGAAACAGTCGAATCATCCGATGTTACCCCTTCCATCACAGTCTTTGCTTCTTGTACATCACTTAGACCTGCATCTGCAAAGTATAGTCCTACTTCTGCTTTATTTTGAAGTATAGTCTTATCTAGTCCATACTCTGCTGTA
>JALULO010000137.1 GCA_027056215.1 Campylobacterales bacterium
GTTTGATTTTTTTTACAAGTATATTAAACTTTTCTGTCTCTTCAAATGGTGGAAAATGTGCTTACTTTTCAAAGGTTATAAACTCTTTTTTAGGAGCTTTTAATTTCTCAAAATACTCTTTTGTCAAGTCATAGTTTATCACCATATCGCTCTTTCCGTGAAGAAAATAGATAGGTACTTTTATCGTTGTTACCTCTTTCATCAATGTATGTTGATAGTAGATTTGTATGCGTTGTTCGTGTTGTTTTATGGCTCTTAGTTTATCTTTAAAGTTGTAGTGTTTAAAAGCCAATATAGGCAATATAGATTGTTTCAAGATGTTTAGGATACTGCTATCATGATAGAATCCCCCTTGCTTGATAGAGAGGTTCATCAACGCTAGTGTACGCTTGGTAAAGTTTGTATTTTTGATATTTTCTTCTGTTGCTCTAGGTATGAGATGCAACATCATAATGGCTTTTTTTTCTAAGGCATCATAAAGTAGATTGTCACTCTTTATGGGATCTGCTGATTGAGAAACAGCGATGTAAGCACTATAATCCTCAGGATACAAAGTCACCATCTTTATCCCCAAAAGCGTACCAAATGAGTGCCCAAGAAGCATAATCTTTTTTTTATGAAATCGCTCTTTAAGATAGTGTGTCAATTCGTGAATATCTTCTATATACCGCTCAAGTGTCAAAAGAGTAGCATCACTCCCTTTGATGTAGGACTTTCCTTCTCCTCTTTGCTCATAGTAAATAACGGTAAAGTGTTTTTCTATGGGATGGTTAAACTTAGAAAAATGTGCTGTCTCTACAGTGCCTCCGTGGAGTAATAAAAGTACAGGATTGTTTATATCCTCTCCTCGTATCATGATAAACTGCTTGACGCCACCTATCTCTATAAATTTTGTTTCATCTATCATATTTATCATCCTATCACAAACTTTACATCCCCGATCATGATGACTCTATCATGATAGGACTCTTTTGCCTTTAGCCGTATAGCGTGTAGCCTATTTTTATCCGACTCCATAAACTCAAATGATACCGACTCTTTAGATGCAGGAGAGCCTAGCTTTTTCCATGCATTGTTATCTGGCTTTTTTTCTATCATGATACTCTCCACCCTGACCAATCCATACTTCCCGCCATCTTGAAGAAATGCTTCTTTTGCTTTGGCTCTATCCTCGGGCATATCATGAAACTCACAAAAAAAGAGTGATGCTTCGCCTTTATCTTTCCCTGAAGCCTTGCTAATCGCGTCACTCTTCATCAAGGTCGAAAAGAGACGCGACATCATATGCGCGTAAAAGTTATTGCCAAACATCCAGTTTGTACCATAGGGCATCTTCATCTCATGATCTAAAAACCCTCCAAGAGAGATACTAGTCCATGAAAATGTTTCTGTATAGATACGCACAGGTAGGGAGTGTGGGATCGCTTGTGTTTGCAAAGCATCTATGGTCTCCCAAGAGGGTTTACTAGGCTCAAATGCCACTCCATAAAGATAGGGCTCAAACCCTTTTTTCTCTCCCATCTCCACGACTTCGATATCGACATTGCCAAAACACAACATCGCACTACGAAAAAAGCCATACTGCGTCAAGGGGATATATGCCTCTATGCCAAATGCCTTCTCTATCTCATCGAGTGTCTCTTCTGGTGTCGCTGTATGGATGAGGATATGGTCTATGCGGTCTATCATGATAGCACCTCCTTTGCAAAATCCTCTACGACTTCCACCACAAGATCGGGCTTTTCAAACTGTATCGTATGTGGACAATCCACAGCGATGTATTTTCCATTTGGGCTAGATTTTACGGTTTTGTTTATATGGTGTTCATTCATTATTTTTACTCCATCCCAATCTTCTGGTGTATCAAAGGTAGGTTTTGTAGCTCCTAGTACCACGACAGGTATCTCTCTAAACTCAAGTCCTTTTGTTTCATCGGAAATTTGTAAAACACTTGAAAACTCTTCAATATACGTACCAAATCCCTTGTGTATGAAGTCTACTGCTTCTTTGAAATTATCTTTTTCACTTTTTAGTGCATTGGGTGCAAACTTATCCATCAATTTTAAAAACATTATTCTAATGATTCCTAATCTTAACAAAGGAGTAACTACCCACATAGGAGGAAAGTTTGTATACTTCTTTCTAGTCTTTGGAGAAAAATCACTAAAATTATCAGGATGTGCAGTGTCTAATAGCACAGCACCTACTACATCTTCAGGATATTTATCAACAAAAGAGCGTAAGGTAAACCCTGCAAAAGAATGACCGACTAATATGTAGGGCTTAGGTAATTCCAATTTCTCTACTAATATATGTAACTCCTCGGCTATAGCTGCACCAGTTTTTGGATTGTCTCCTCTTTGGCTATGAAGTACTCCTGCTCTATCGTAAGATAGCGTTGTAAAGTTTTTAGAGAGTTTATCTTGAATACTTCTCCAAACAATATGCCCACCAAAGTCAGCACCCGATTCAAAGATGATCGTTGCTTTGCCATCTCCTTTTTTCAAGAAGTGAAGTTTATGTCCGCCGACATCGACAAAGTCTCCAGTTATTTTGTAAGACTTGGCTCTGTATCTTGCATACTGTTCGTAGAGAAATCCAAAGATGATAAGTAGGAGAATAAGTATCAATGCTATTTGCATAATATTCCTTTTTTTAAGAGCATTATAAAGAGTTTTAGAATTTTTGTCATTCACATATGGTAAGATATGCTCATGAAATATTTAAGAGCGTACATCGAATCGATGATAGAGATTGACGAAGAGGAGTGGCAAACGGTCACGGAACTTTTTACTAAAAAAGAGTACAAAAAAGGCGATGAGCTTTTTACTGCTGGGGAGATATGCCAAAAACTCTACTATGTTTCATCGGGTATCACGAGAATTTACAGTATTAGCACTGAAGGTAAAGACCTCACTTGGGCACTAAACTACAATAAAAATGGCTACCAACTTGACCCCTTTTGCGGAGATTATGTCTCGTATCTCACGCAAACCCAAAGCTCTTTTTTTGCAGAAGCCTTGGAGGATTGCACCGTCTATGAAGCGGACTTTGTAGCACTCGATAAGTACTATGAGAGCGGACTCAAATGGATGACTTTAGCTAGACGGATATCCGACGCGCAACTTGTCATCATCGCACAACGCACCCAAATGTTGAAACGACTCACCGCCAAAGAGAAATACCTTCTCATGAAAGAATTGGCTCCTGTTTATGAAGAGGTGTTACCCGACTACCAATATGCGACGGTGCTTGGGATCACGCCACAGAGTTTGAGTCGGATAAAGCGGGGAGTATAATCCTACGAATCTTGACAAAAGTACAAAACTTAGCTAATACCCTAAAAGGAGCCTGTCATGATCGTTAATATGCATGAAGCAAAAACAAACCTCTCTAAACTCATTATGCGTTTAGAAAAAGGTGAAGATATCATCATCGCCAAAGCAGGTACTCCTGTGGCTAAACTTGTAGCTTATGAAGAGCGACCACAAAGAGTGCCTAACAAACTCAAGGGGAAAGTACATTTTATAGAGGAGTTTGATAGCCAAGATGGGGAGATTATAAAGCTATTTGAAGGTGAGCTGTGATGGCTAGATATCCATATATTTTTATGGTGGATGAGTGATACAGAACAACTAAGCCAAGAGGTCTTTGAGATCATTTCAGATAGCTCAAATCAGATCTATATCTCATCAGCTACGATTTGGGAGATAGCCATCAAAGAGGCTTTGGGAAAGTTAGAGATCGATGCAAATTTAGACCATGTTATCGAAGAGAATGGATTTATAGAGTTAAAAGTATCTGCTATCTGTGCCAATGCCACTAAAGACTTAGAACAGATTCATCGTGACCCTTTTGATAGGATGCTGATTTCACAAGCTATCAAACGAGATATGACGCTGATTAGTGTAGATAGGCATATTGGTCAGTATGAGAATGTTAAAGTTTTGGGTTTTAAAAAGAGAGCACAATAAAAGAGTATTTCTGCTTTATCTATCATAATGAAGTCAGATAAAGCAGATATAGCCTACGCTAAACGACTCATTTGATACACTTCTAGCTTTTCCAGTGTGCCATCGGTCGTTTTTACAAAAGCTTGTAGATGGGTATTTTCCATATGCTTTTGCCACAAATCATGATTTTCCCACTCTTCGGTAAAGATAAAAAGATTTGGGTTGGTGTGGTCTTGGTTGAGTTCGTATCGTAAGCATCCTTGTTCTTTTTTTGTCGGTTCTATTAGTGCTAAAACCTCTTTTTTAACGAGATCCAACTTCCTCTCTCTGGCTTCGATGTGTGCGATGATGATTAATGTGTCTGTCATAATGTTTCCTTTTTGATTTTGTGGGTTTATCATAATCAAAAAGAGAAAAAATTGCTAGGGATTTTTAGCACGAGGATTATTTTATTTTAGCAATTTTGTTTGAGAAGCTCTTTTGGGTGGATACCGTAGACTTCAAAAAAAAGTTTTGAAAAGTTTCCTTGGTGCTGGTAGCCTACTGCTTTTGCGACTTCTCCTATGGTAGTGGGGTACTCTTTTAGTAAGATATTTGCTTTTTCAAGACGGAGTTTTTTTACATATTCTGGGATGGTCATCTTGTAGACCTCTTTAAAAGTGTGTTGGAGTTTGGTTTTATTGGTGGCGCATAAAGAAGCGAGATAGGATATCGTGGGAGGGCTTACATACTCTTTTAGTAGGATCTCTTTAGCATCCATTGCAATCTTTAGATCCATCTTATCTATTTGCATACCCTCTAGTTCAAGTTTGTAAAAACGATAGATCATCTGTTCATCATCGGTGAGTGCATCTTTTAGAGGAAAGATTTTATAGGAATCATTTTCAACATAGACGCGTTTGTCTGCATCTTTGTTCTGGATGGTGTCTAGGATGGTTTGTGCTACCGCAGTGGGTTCGCTACCGTTTTGTATGTTTGTCATGAGTTTGGGTAGGGTGCTTAGTACCTTTTTGTAGGAGGATTGCATATCTTTTGTACTTAAGTTCTCGACTAAGTTTGCATCTGTAAAGTTGCTCTTTGTAAATCCCGGAAGTACAGAATGGACGCGTATACCTATCCCTTTAAGCTCAAAAGCCAGTGCATCGGTCAATCCCTCCACAGCAAATTTACTAGCAGAGTAAAAAGCAAAGAGAGGAAAAGAGACCTTCCCAAAGTATGAGCTGATATTGATGATGACGGCTTTTTCTTTTTTGTTTTTCATGTAGGGAATGGCAGCTTTGCAGACGCGAAATATACTAAAGACATTGATATCAAACTGTTTTTGCATATCTTCTTCACTTGCATGCTCTACAGAAGAGATCAATCCATACCCTGCGTTGTTGATGACCACATCGAGCGTATTGTGTTTGGCATGTATCCTCTCTATCGTCTGTTTGATTTTCTCAAAATTGGTTAAGTCTAATGCAACGGGATATAAATTTGGATGGCTTTCCTCTAGTTTACTAGGCGTGCGACTCCCCGCATAGACGATAAAACCATGGTGCGCCAAAAAGTATGCACAAGCCCGACCTATACCGGAACTCGCACCTGTGATGAGAACGATTTTTGGCATCTTAAGAGTCTACCGTCCATTTTCCACGCAAGCGTTTTTTATTGCTCTGCTTTTTCTTTGAGTCAAGTCGTCTATGGACGGAGCCTTTGGTTGGCTTGGTAGGCAGACGCTTTTTTTTGACAACGCTCACGCTTTTAATGAGTTCTACTAGACGCTTTAGTGCCTCGTCTCTGTTTTGTTCTTGGCTTCGGTGTTGTTGGGATTTTATGACGATAGTGCCGTCTTTGGTGATGCGTTTGTCTTTGAGTGAGAGTAATTTCTCTTTGTAAAATGCTGGGAGTGAGGATGTCTCTATCTCAAAACGCAAGTGTATCGCAGCAGAGACTTTGTTGACCTTCTGTCCGCCTGAGCCTTGTGCGCGTATGGCTGAGATCTCTACTTCGTTTTCATCGAGGGTTAGGGTGTTTGATATTTTTAAATTTGGCATAATTTTTTTCACCTTGGAAACGACCCATTATTGATATCCACCGTTGTGCCGTTAATGTACTCAGGTGACTCTGTGGCAAGCCAAAATATCGTCTGTGCTACTTCCTCAGCTGTGGCAAATCTCCCCGAGATTACAGTTTTCAAAAAGGCTTCGCGTCTCTCTATGGGGATAGTATCTAGCATATCCGTGTTTACTGGGCTTGGGGCGACTGCGTTGATGATGACTTTGCCTTGGTAGATCTTTGAAAAGCTTTTTGTGGCATTGATGAGGGCGGCTTTTGTCATGCCGTACCAGATATCAGGATGTCCTATCTGACCTGCGATAGAGGCGTTGTTTACGATACGTGTTGCTCCAGCTTTGACGCATGATTGTATGAGTTTGATAGGGGCTTTTAGGTTGAGATTTAGCATGCTTTCTATTTGCCCATCTTGATAGTTTTCATGTGGGATAGAGTACATAACGCCAGCGTTGTTGATGAGGATGTCTACTTTTCCTAGTGTCTCAATAAGTTTAGGGATGCCTTCTACATCGCTTAGATCATACGGTACATATGTTACTTGATCCTTATATGAAAAGTTCTCAAAATCTCTTGCTATGACGATGAGTTTGTAGTTTAAATCTAAAAACATTTTTGTGAGTGCTAATCCGATGCCTTTATTGCCACCGGTGATGAGAACGGTTTGATTCATAGTTTTCCTTGTTTTTATATGGATATTATAACATCTTTTTTTTAATTTACTATGCCCAAGAGTTACTCTTGGGCATAGGGGCTGAATGTATAATCATCTTGCTAAATCTATAATGCTTTTTTCATCATTTGAAAATGTACCATCTCCATTTTCATTGACTCTTACAGCAATCTTGTTTTTACCTACTACTTCAAATTCAACTGCATGGTTCTTATCATCAATATATTTAAATAAGCCACTTATAAGCTCGTCATTTGCATTTGTTTTGAAAGGTGTAGCACTAGCATCATAACTTGGATCTACTGTAAAATACGCACTATCTCCAATTTTTTCTTTTCCTGATACAGGATACTCTTCGGATTCACCGTTGGGAAGTTCTTTACTTCTATAAACTAGGTTTTCTCCGCCATGGGTTATCCCATTAAAAACAACTACCATATTGATTGTTGCAACTTCCCACTCACCATCATGGTGTGTCTCTACGCTTCCACCTTTTTTTATTAATCCCTTATCACTACCATCTTTAAATGTAAAATCGGTTAGATAATTCATAGTACCTTCGTCGTTATCATCCATGTTCATCTGTAGTGTTCCGTGAGTAGTGCCGTATCCATCATCACAATGATTAAATACTATAGTTACTGGTTTATTTAAAAAATCTTCATTGCTTACCGATCCAAAATCCATTGAACCACTATTTTGGCACTCTTTAACTTCTCTACTTCTCTTTTTCTTACTATTTCCAGTTTGTGTAGTTTTATCTTGATTTGCGATATAGTAAGCTAATTTTTCAGCAGCACTATAACTATTTAAATCAGTTTTAGATGATTTGTTATTGCTATTATCATTATTCCCTCCACATCCTATTATCACTAAAGTAGCTAAAGCTACAACCGAATACTGTTTTATATTTTTAAACATTGTTTACCCCCCCCCCTTTTGTAAATTATTTTTTATCATTGCAACAGATACTTTTTGACCTACATCGACATTAACGTGTGCACCACAACCAAATATAACTGAACCAGCTGTAACAGCCAATAAATACTTTCTCATACTTTTTAACATACCAAATCCTTTTTAAAATACATAACCAATTCTAATGAGATCTAAATGCAATACACCTTGCATATCTCCTAACATATCGTCATTTTCAAATATCTCATGTTTTCCACCAAGATACATGCCAACTCCCAAGCCACTACCCCAGTAAAGTCCAGGATAGTGCAAAAGATTGAAAGAGGTATAACCTACTTCCCCACCTACGCCAAATTTTACTTGCGTTGCTCTTTTATGTTCATTTTTGAGTTTGCCGTCAAGTTGTGTAAGTCTCACAAAACCACCATAATAAAACCCACCAACTCGTTCTTTGAAAAACTTACGATAGTACAAAGAGAGATGAAGTTCACTTTCCTCTTTGTTTTCTTCATAACTCTTGTCATAGATATCATCAGAAAAGCTCATAAAAGAGAGTAAAATCTCGCTATTGTGCGCTTTGTCAAAATAGGAAACGCCAAGACCTCCTAACAGACCATAAGAGATTGCAAAACCTTGTTTATCTTCATGAAGTTCACTAGCATTTAATATACCAATACTCAAAAATATAAGCAAAATACTTTTTGCGATCACTTAATTCGCCCTAACTCTTTCATAGGAAGATGGGTATAGTCAAATTGCCTTACATCATCACCATTGCTCACTATCAAGTTTCCATTGTTTGGTATCAAATCATAACAAGCTATATCATCGATTGTATTTTTTCTTTCATAATATAGATCTACTGTTGTTTGATTTGTCTCATTGTTTTCAGTTTTATTGATATCAAAAACTTTTAATCCTCCAGCTCCATCGCAGATAAAAAGCCGATTTTTATCTATCCCAATTCCTTTAGGGTCTATCATGTTTCTGGTGGTGTTATTGCCATCACTCATCTTCGCAGCGGTAGGATTTAGAGGGTCTCTGATATCAAGGACTTCAAGCATGTTTGCACCATTTTGTACCCTACAGGCACTTCCATTGTTTAAAGTCACATATGCAAAACCATCTTCTACTACAACAGGGTCACAACTTCTAACATGTACAAATTTTCCTACCTCAGCCATCCCTTTACTTGGTGTTGGTTTATTGTAGATATAGACTCCGCCCTCAGCCCCGATATAGAGATTGTCTCCATAAGAGAAAAGAGTCTCTACATCCCAAGGAAGTGTATCGCTTGTATAAGGAAGTGGTTTACTTGGTATGCTTATGTCAAATGCTGTTATCTCTTTTTTATTTAGGGTATAAAGATAATCTCCAGAGATTGCAAATCGTGCCATAGAGCCACCTTTCCCAGTTGCTCCCCCACTTTGGGAATTTGCACTACTTGATGTATCTCCTCCACCTGAACCACCACAACCGATAAATAGTACCGCTGTTATCAATGTTATTATATATTTCATTATCATCTCCTACTCGTAACCTATGATAAAACCACGCGTTTTATCATAACCTCCACATTTATCTTTATCCAAGTCTTCTTTACTTAAAGCTTGTCTGTAATCATAAGGAAATACTTTTTCTTTACGATACACTTCTGTGATATTATTGATATCTTTTATGTTTAAAACGATAAGATCTGTAAAACTATCTACATAAAGATAACCATCCTTTATAGCCATATCAATATTTCCAGGAATCTCTATAAAATATTTTTTAACAGGCGTTTCTTTAACGCGGTTATCTATGACATGAACTCCTTTGCCTTTTTCATTTATCAAAAGAGTGTCTCCATAAACATAAATCTTTGCGGCTTTTCCAATCTCTCTTGGTTCTTTTACAGCAGGGTAATCTGCCTTAAATTTCTCATAAGAGAGATATATCGGTTCATGACAACCCTTGTAATCATGTTTATGTGTACACCCAGTAAAAAGTGAGACAAACATAATAGAAAATACAAATAATTTCATCTTTCTTCCTATGCTTTTAAATTAAATATAACTTTTAAGTTTTATGTTGGTATCGTATCGTAAAAAAGTGTCAAAAAAGTGTAAAGATGAACAAAATAGAGAAAAAATTTAACTTATCACTTTTGTATGTTGAAGATGAGCCTTTTATTCTTCAAAATGCTGTAGAATTTTTATCGGATAATTTTGTAAAGATTTATGAAGCAAGGGATGGGGAAGAAGCACTAGAGATATATCTGAACAAAAAACCAGATATTATTATCACAGATATTGAGATGCCAAAGATGGGTGGATTGGAGCTTTGTCGCGAGATACGAAAGTATGATGAAAATACTCCAATCATCATAACTACTGCTTTTGCGGATCAAGATTATCTCCTTAAAGCCATAGAGTTAAATCTTGTAAAATACCTTATAAAACCTATCCAAGAAGAGCTTTTACATGAAGCGTTAGAGATTTGTGTATCAAAACTAGAGCATAGGGCTAAAAGTGTTGAGAGGTTGACAGAGGTTCACTATTTTGATA
>JALULO010000138.1 GCA_027056215.1 Campylobacterales bacterium
CTTAAATACTATCCTTATTTTATAATGGAAAAAATGTATAACAAAGAGATCATTATTCATATACACGGTAACCATTTATGGAAAGAATATGAAAATTTGCAAGGTATAAAGAAAAAAATATTCCATAAGATATTGTCTATGAGTGATAAAGGTATTGTTCTATCAGCTTCTTTGAAAAAAAACCTTTCATCATTTTTACCAAACAACAATATTTATATTTTAGAAAATTTTGTAGAAGATTTTTTATTTGATACTCTCAGTGAAAAGAAATTCGATAAATTACGAATTATTTATTTAAGTAATCTTATGCAGGAAAAAGGGATTTTAGATTTACTTGAAGCATTACAAATACTAAACCAAAATCATATAGACTATGAAGCCCAAATAGCAGGTGGCATAGATGCAAGTATGAAACCAATCATTGATACCTACCTAAAAAAATTTGGAGAAAATGTTACCTATCTAGGATTAGTTTATGAAGAAGAAAAAAAGAAATTGTTAGATTGGGGAAATATTTTTGTTTTTCCTACTTATTATTCTATGGAAGGGCAACCTATCTCCAATTTTGAAGCAATGGCAACGGGAAATATTCTATTGACCACAAAACATGCCGGAATTCCTGATGTATTTCAAGAAGGAACAAATGGTTTCTATATTGAGAAAAAATCACCTAAATCCATTAGTGATGCTCTACTCAGTATAGATAAAAATCTTAAAGAATATAAACAAATTTCAGAACACAACAGACAAGAAGCACAAGAAAAATATCGTGTTGAAAACTTTATTACAAAACTCAATAAAATTTTGAAAGACTAAAGTATGCAAAAACTAAATAAATTCAAACTCCCAAAAAACTTCCGAGGTCGTTCAGCATTAGTCGTTCAACTCTGGTGGTTCACAGATTTTTTCTTCTTTAAACTCTCCCCCCAAATCATGTATGGATGGAGAAGATATTTGCTTCGTCTTTTCGGTGCAAAGATAGGTAAAAACGTCATTATTCGCCCAAATGTTATCATTACCTACCCTTGGAAAGTCACCATAGGAGACTACTCTTGGATTGGTGACAATGTTGAACTTTATAGTTTAGGAGAAATAGAGATAGGCTCAAATGTAGTTATCTCTCAAAAGTCCTACCTTTGTGCAGCATCGCATGATTATGATAAAGAAGATTTTCCTATTTGGAGTAAGAAAATCACCATTGAAGATGAATGCTGGTTGGCTACAGATGTTTATGTGGCTCCAGGCGTCACTATAGGGAAAGGTACCATAATAGGTGCTAGAAGCTCTGTATTTAAAGATTTACCAAGCGGTAAAATATGTATGGGGTCACCTGCAAAAGTGATAAAGGATAGAACCATTGAAAAATAATATAACCCTAATCGGCATAAACTTCTACCCAGAAGACAGTTCAACAGGACTTTACAGTACGCAGATGGCCGAACACCTTGCTAAAAAACATAGGGTAGAAGTCATTACAGGGTTTCCATACTACCCTGAGTGGGAGATACGACCTGAGTATCAAAATAAATTTCGTTATTTGGAAGAGAAAAAGGACGATATTGCTATCTATAGGTATAAACAGTATGTGCCTAAAGATCCTACCTTTAAAAACAGAATTATTCATCTTCTTGATTTTACAATAGGAAGCATAAGGAATGTTTTCAAAGTCAAGAAAAGTGATTTGGTTATCTGTGTAGTTCCTTTTACAAGTTCTATAGCTTTAGGATTGCTTCTTGCAAAACTTAGAGGGGCAAAAGTCTGGGTACACATACAGGACTTTGAGTTCGATGCTGCTGTTGAGTCTGGTTTAGCCGGAGAGCAAAAAGGATTAAAGGCAAAGGTTTTTAAGGGGCTATTTTGGCTGGAGAAAAAACTATTAAGTAAAGCAGATCTTGTCAGTACCATTAGCTATGGCATGCTTGAAAAACTTGAGACCAAGACCAGTACGCCCAACTACTTTTTCCCAAACTGGGTTGATGAAAATTTTATCGATCCCAAAAAAGCCACAAGACATGAACTTATGAGCTCAGAGAAATTTAAAGTCCTATATAGTGGGAACATTGGTGCTAAGCAAGATTGGGATTTCTTTTTACAAGTGATTGATTACTTTAAAGATAAGAACAATATAGAGTTTATCGTTGTTGGTGCTGGCGCAAAAAAAGAGTGGTTAGTTGAACAAACAAAAGGTTACACTAATGTGAAACACTACATGCCTGTTGAGTATGCTACCTTACCAGATTTACTATGTAGTGCTGATCTACATATTTTATTTCAAAAAAATGATGTTATAGATACTGTAATGCCTTCCAAACTTTTAGGCATGATGGCAAGTGCCATACCTTCTGTTGTCACAGGCTCCTTAGAATCAGAAGTTGCTAAAGTATTTGATATCTCCAAAGGTGGATACTTTTATGATAGCCTATGTTTTACCGAGGTTGTCAATGCCATAGAAGAACTTTCTATCCATAATGAACTATCAACGACTATGGGTAAAAATGCCCGTACTTATATGGTAAAGCATTTTGCTGCTTCAAAAGTTTTAAGTAATTTTGAAAATAAAGTGCAAGAGATAATAAATAATACAAGAAAAAAGATATAATTAAATCAAACTACAATGAGAGGGAGTATAATGACAAATATTATTTTATGTGGAGGTAGCGGAACAAGACTTTGGCCAATAAGTAGATCTCTTATGCCTAAACAGTTTATAAAACTTTTCGATGATAAATCACTCTTTCAACTCACAGTGGAGAGAAACTCAAAAGTATGTGACTCTCAGTTCATTGTTTCAAATACAGAACAATACTTTCTTGCACTTGACCAACTGGAAGAATTGGATGAAAATAAAAATAAATATCTTCTTGAACCCATAGGAAGAAATACTGCTCCAGCTATAGCTCTCGCATGCATGGCATTAGACAAAGATGAAATTGTCCTTGTTACCCCAAGTGATCATTTAATCAAAGATGAGTCAGCGTATGCAGAAGTTTTAACAAGAGCACATGCCCTTGCCAAAGAAGATAATCTTGTCACTTTTGGCATTACGCCTACCTTCGCAGAAACAGGATTTGGCTATATTGAAGCAAATGGGGAGGATGTGAAAGCATTTCATGAGAAACCTGATCTTGCTACTGCTACGAGTTATTTTAACGCAGATAATTATTATTGGAATTCGGGTATGTTCTGCTTTAAAGCTGGAGTATTTTTAGAAGAACTTGAAAAATATTCACCTGACATTTATAATGCCAGCAAAATAGCCTTAGATAATGCAAATATAGAAGATATGATTCGTATTGGTCATACTGAAATGTTGGAAATACCTGAAGATAGTATAGATTATGCAGTCATGGAAAAATCAACGAAAGTGAAAGTAGTCGCATCAGATATAAACTGGTCTGATGTGGGAAATTTTGATGCTCTATATGATGAGCTCACACAAGATAATAATGGTAATACACGTAATGATAAGCTTGTTGCCATTGATAGTAAGAATAATTTAATTCTAGGAAATACGCGAACCATTGCGACAATAGATGTGGATGACCTAATCATTGTAGACAGCGGCGATGCTTTACTCATCAGTAAAAAAGGAAGTTCACAAAAAGTAAAACAAGTTGTTCAATCATTAAAAGAAAACAACTCTTCATTACCTAATATTCATTTAACCGCACATAGACCATGGGGAACCTACACAGTACTGGAAGATACTCCAGGATATAAAATAAAACGTATCGTTGTAAAACCAGGGAAACGACTTTCTTTACAAAAACATTTTCATAGAAATGAACACTGGATTGTGGTTAGTGGTACTGCCACAGTAACTGTGGGTGATACTACTAAAATAGTACGTCCCAATGAATCTACCTACATTAAAATGGGTGAAATACATAGACTAGCAAATAATGGAATGATTCCAATTGTCCTCATTGAAGCGCAAGTAGGCGAATATACTGGAGAAGATGACATCATTAGACTTGAAGATGACTTTAAACGAAAGTAAATTCGATATAATTACAAAAACGATATAGAGAGTCACCTTGAAAGAAATATACTCAAAAGCCATATTATTATTAGTTGATATTCTAGCCATTGCTTTATCTATTGCTCTTGGGTATCAATTAAGAATCTTACTTGATGGCTCCTTTGTAAGTACATTTGGACATAGCCTTTCTTTATATCTAAATTTTCCTCTCATCTACATCGCTACACTCACTATGTTAGCCTATGAAGGGATATATACTAAAAGATATGATTTCTGGCATGAAAGTAGACAAATCATTAAAGCATTGATTCTCTCTTTCATTCTTATTTTGGCATTTTTAGCAATGACTAAATCTATAAACGTATATTCCAGAGCTACTATTATTTTTATTTTTGCTAGTATGATCTTGATGATCCCTCTTTTTAAACTTATGACTAAAAAACTCCTTTACCGTGTCAGTATATGGCAAAGAGAAGCTTCCGTTTACAGTAATGAGCCTTTTGTCACAAGAGAGATTTTCAACAATCATTATTTGGGCTATATCAAATCTGAAAATCCAAAAACGGTTTTTATTAACTCAGAGGGTGTAGATGCAGAAAAACTGCACCAAATCATCAATGAAGAGATACAAAAAGTAGATGAAGTCATTTTTGTACCCCTTATTAACGAATATGACCTTACACAATCAACCATCTATCAACTCTCCAATACCAGAACCAATCTCATCGTCTATAAAAACCGTTTAAAAAGCAAATACAGGGAGATTATTCATATCATCTTTAACTATCTTCTTGCCATTATTCTTCTGCCTCTTTTACTGCCTATCATAGGTATTATCGCCCTGCTCATCAAAAGAGAATCTCCAGGTCCCATATTTTTCGCACATATGCGAGTAGGTAAACATGGTAAACTTATCCCTACACTGAAATTTAGAAGTATGTACCAAGACGCACAGGAACGTTTAGAAAAACTGCTTGAGACCGATACATCCATACGAGAAGAGTGGGAAAAGAATTTTAAACTCAAAGATGACCCAAGAGTAACCAAGATCGGTGCCATCATGCGTAAAACATCTCTTGATGAACTACCACAAATCTTTAATGTACTTAAAGGGCAGATGAACTTTGTAGGGCCAAGACCTGTTATACAACAAGAGATAGACCAATATTACAAAGAAGATGCAGCATATTATTTCATGGTTAAACCTGGCATAACAGGTCTTTGGCAGGTAAGTGGACGAAGCGATACAGATTATGACTTTAGAGTAGCTACTGACAAATGGTATGTCTCCAACTGGTCGCTTTGGCTAGATATAGTCATACTTTTCAAAACGGTTAAAACAGTGCTTAAAAGAGAAGGGGCGTATTAGGTAATTTTTACACGCTACCGAGCCTTTGTCAAGCCTTATTATGTCATAATACGCATGACAATATACAATTTTAGGATATGAAAATAATGCAAAATAACAATACGCAAACAACCATACAAGAAGATACCATAGACCTCAGAGAACTTTTTGCTGTACTCAAAAGACGAAAAAAGCTCATCTGGCTAGTTACTGGACTCTTTACCCTGCTTGCACTGGTTTATGTACTTATGGCAACACCATGGTGGCAAGCCAATACCACATTGGAAGTAGGTAAATACATAGACAAACAAACAGGGAAAGAGGTCTATTTGGAAAATGGTACCGCTGTTTCACAGCGACTCAAAGTAAAATATATAGACATTTATAAACACATAAAAAATCGTGGAAGCAAAATTACATCCATTACAGCAGCCAAAAAAAACCCTCAATTTATTTCTATTACCGCTTTGGGAAAAAGTAATGCTCTCGCGCAGACAGAGATAAACAAAGTCATCAATGATCTTCAAAGTACGCACCAAAAGATCATTGATGAGATCATCGCAAAGAAAAAATCAAAACTTGATGAGATAGATAGAGAGATATTGCAAACAAAAGAATATAAAATTACCGATATAGCTCAAAATATCAACTACGTTAAAACCAATAATCTACCAACAATAGATCAGAAGATCGCCTCTATGAAAGCAGAGTTAAAAAGTGCTGTTAAACAAAAAGAAGAAGCGACAAAAAATCTCTCCTCACTTACGGGAGATAATGCCTCATTGGCCGCCTTGCGCCTTGCACAGATACAGGGACTTGAATACAAGATCTCTGAAAATCGGATCAACCTGATTGACCTTAAAAGTGAAAAAGAAAAGATCATAATCTCTATACTGCCTTCTCTAAAGAGAAAAATGGAAGAATTAAAGCAAATTGATCTGGTATCTCTTCGGGAAAAACGTTCGTTGATCAAACTTTCCATGCAGGCACATAATTATCACAACACTACAGTCATAGGAAAAGTCATCACACAGGAAAAACCAGTTAAACCCAAAAAAGCACTCATTCTTATAATTGCTTTTATTACAGGCTTGATGCTCTCTGTTTTCTTGGCTTTCTTTTTGGAGTTTCTACAAGGGATGAAAAAGGAGAAGAGCTAAAGTGATATTTGGTATATTAGGAACTGGTACCTTTGGATGGATCTTATTATCCTCATTAAGACGATTAAAACTGTTTTACTTAAAGATGGAGCCCAGTAATCACAAACTGTCTCCATAAGACTAATCTAATATATTTACTTTCTTTTCAAAGTAATAATACAAAATAGCAGAAAAGAATATAAATAGGTCAAAAAATTATATCTTGACAGAAGATACACATATATTGTAACATTACTGCACTATAATAGGGAGGGAAGTAAATTGATGATTAAAAGCATAAAAGACTCTAACATATTGAATTATATCATTGTACTTTATGCTTTTTGCATACCTCTTTCATTGGATCTGATCAGAATATTGGCTCTATTAATCATTATCCTTTGGTTTGTCCAAGGAGAGATAAAATCAAAAATAGCTTTAATAAAAAAAGAACCATTTTTCCTGTCAATCGGCATTTTATTACTTATACTCTTAATTTCACTGCTCTGGACAGACATTGATAATCTTACATTTGGTATCAAATATATTAAGAGATATTGGTATATACTGCCTATGTTTGTAATATATACATCCATAGATAAAAAATTTATATCCATAGCCCTATCGGGATTTATTGCAGGCATGTTCATTAGTGAACTTGTCTCATATAGTATATTTTTTGAATTTATACACATTAATGGGGCAAATCATAAAGACCCGGCTCCTTTCATGCACCATACACTATATAGTGTTTTTCTTGTCTTTACTGCCGGTATTTTACTAAACCGAATGATAACATCTGAATCCATAAAACATAAAGTTATTTATGGAATATTTTTCACTACTATTACAGCTAATTTATTTATAAATTCAGGTCGCACAGGACAATTTTTATTTTTGTTTGTATTGGTATCAGTGTTGATCGGGCACTACAAAATTACCGTAAGATCACTATTTATCAGCCTGTTTTTACTACTAACAATACCATACTTGGCATTTACATTTAGTCCAAATTTTAAAACAAGAATGATACAAACATACACAAATATAAACAAGATCTCATATTCAACTCCTATTGGATCAAGAATAGGACTAAATATTGTTGCCAAAGATATATTTTTACAAAATCCGATCATTGGTGTGGGTGTTGGTGACTACCTAAGTGAAAAAAATAAAATGGTACAACAAAAATACCCAGATAGAAAATATGTAAAAAAATTGGTTCATTATCACAATCAATATGCAGAATTTGCTGTCATTGCAGGAATATTTGGACTACTTGCATATATATTCATTTTTATATCTCTTCTCAAAACTAGCATAACAGATAGAAGAATGAATACCATTCTATATATTTTAGTATCAACGATAGCTATTTCATCTCTCAGTGATGCGATGTTTCACCTAAATAGACCTCTGAGTCTTTTTGCACTATTTGTTGGGCTGATTCTTGCTTGGAAAAAATTCGAGAATACTAATTAAAAATTACAAACCCTATGCGTTGAGGTATTTGGACTTGATGTAACATCTACTGTTCCTTCAGTAATTTTACGTACTGTTCAAAGATCGATGCTTTATTAAATCGTTCAAGTTCATTCATATCAATTTCTATACTGCTTTCTAAAGCCTCATCTATCTTTTTTGCCAATGCTGCTGAATCATTTACAGGAACAAGCCAATGTGAAAGTGCTCCAACCAATATTTCTTTTGGTCCAGTAGGGCAATCTGTGGAAACAACAGGTGTTCCCAAAATAAGAGATTCTATCATCACTGTCGGTAAACCTTCCCGTTCTGAAGAGAGGACAAGTAGTTTTGCATGTTTCATATATTTATAGGGATTTTGCTGAAAACCTAAAATTTCCACTCTATTTTCAAGCCCGTAAGCCTGTATCATCGCTTGAGCTTCTTTCGTTTTTGCAGCTAAAATAATTAATTTGACTTGAGTTTTTGTTTGCCTGAGTGCTTCAAACAATATATCATAACGTTTTTGTCTTCTAAATGCTGATGGAGCTATCATATACGGCTCTGCCATATCAAGCACTTCCTTTCCTTTTTCTACAATAGATTCAAAATCAAAAGGATTATAAATTGTTTTTGCCTCAAGATAATCTATATTTAGTACATCAAGTTCTGGGATAATAGACTTTGCTACAGTAATAAGCTTTTCATTTTTATATAGCCATTGATATACTTGCAATTTTTTCTTTGCCCTTTTTTTTGTAAACTTTTCAAGTTCTGTTTTATAAGACATATGAATAACAAAATACTTATTTTCATGATCCAAGTATTTTACAACCCTATCTGCTCTTGGCAAATTAGAAATGATCAAATCGAATTTTCCAATTTTTTCCATTTTTGACTTTAAAATTTTTGCGTAGATACGATCTCCTGCTTTACCCAAAATTTTATATACATCTTTCCCTTTTGATAATGGTATGATTGGAAAATTATATTCAGAAGTTTTGTACTTTTTTACATTATCCAAAATAAATAATACAACAGAAAAATTGTTATCTTCAAATAATTTTGCTTGTGCCAAAGCAACCTTTTCAGCCCCGCTTCCTGCCAAATTTGTAACAACAATACCAATTCTTTTCATAAACATCCTTTTAATTGATCTGCTAATTTTTGCATATATTTAACTGAAGATGTTACAGAAGGAGGATAATCTTTCAGATCGGATAACTCCTCTATTTTAGATCTCATAATACACTTTCCCTCTTCAAACTTTTCCAAAATTTTTTGATAATCATTTTCAGGCTCTGCCTGCTTTGGCACTAATGTGACTACAGCTTTCCCTGATGACACCGCCTCACTGACCATCGAAGCACTCTCTTCTGTTACATAAACCTGTTGACTCAGTGTAAGAAATACCCCTACTGTCTTTAATGGTTTTTTGTGATAAGCAATGAACATTTCACTCTTCATCTGCTCCTGCATCTTCTCTTCAAAAATTTCAGGTGTTCTACGGGAAGTTGTTATCAGCCAATTTGTTTTAGCAGCCGTAGCATTAACAAAAGCAATAAGATGGTCTATCTCTTCTTCAGTATAATGGTACCCGGAACCATCTCCACCTATCAGCAGTGTATGGTAAGAGACATTTGGATCAAGTCCATACTTGATACAGAAATCCTCAGGATTACCAGTGTAGGGCAATGTCGGTGCCACATCAAGCACTATCTGGTTATTAAAACCAAGATCAAGTACTGTCAATACTTTTGTAAATAGTTTATTATCAAGTTTTTTGGGATTTCCTATGAAGAGTGTAGTTGCACCAAACCATAGTCCGATTAAAGCATTCAAAAGAGAAGTGTCTTTCCCTGAAGAGATGACAACTTCAGGATGCTCGGAAAGGTCAATCTCTTCATAAAACCAAGAGATATTTTCCGGTCGAAACATATGTGTAAGTATCCATTTTCCCAATAAACTGTTTAGCAGCATACGCAAAAGGTATTTGCTAAACTTTTTTACCTTTACTTCAACATAACGTACTTCAACCTCTTCAATCTCCTTGATCGCTTCAGCTACAGCAAGACTCTGATTGTAGTGTCCTGGTTTCCCATCACTTAGAACTAAGACTCTCTTCAAGCATTTCTCCATATAATAATATTAATTTCTCATACATTTTTTCATATATGAACTCTTCTTTTGCAAATTCAAAACATTT
>JALULO010000139.1 GCA_027056215.1 Campylobacterales bacterium
GAACACAAAAAGAAAAGCATCCATTTTATTCTCGTATTCCACAGATAAAAACACGCCTTGGAGGGATCATGGGTGGCGAAGATATCGGTGATTATAATCGCTATTACAAACATATGTTAGGGTTATAATCATGTTAGAGAAAAAACATCTTAAAGCATTTCAATCTATCGTAGGAAAGGAGAATATCTTTGATGACAAAGCACACATGATTGCCTACTCTTACGATGCAACCAGAGTACGCTATGAACCAGATGCGGTCATCTTTCCAAAAGATGAAGCAGATGTAAGTGCTATTTTAACATACTGCAATGAGCATCAGATTGTCATCACACCCAGAGGGGCAGGAAGCGGTTTTACAGGTGGTTCTCTACCGGCAAATGGCGGTATCATTTTAGGATTTGAAAAGCACATGAATAAAATCATCGAAATCGATATGGATAACATGGTAGCCGTTGTGCAACCAGGCGTTATCAATATGGATTTACAACGTGCCGCTGAAGCTGTAGGACTTTTTTATCCACCAGATCCTGCCAGTCAAGACTACACCACACTTGGTGGCAATGTTTCTGAAAATGCCGGTGGTATGCGTGCAAGTAAATACGGTATCACCAAAGACTATGTTATGGCACTTCGTGCTGTGCTTCCAAACGGTGATATCATCCGTGCAGGTAAAAAAACCATCAAAGATGTTGCAGGCTATAACATCGCTGGTATCTTGATCGCCAGTGAAGGCACTCTCGCTGCTATCACAGAGATCACGCTTAAACTCATCGCAAAACCTAAGATGACCAAAACTGCAATGGGTATTTTCCCTAGTGTGGACGATGCGATGAATGCCGTATATAAAACATTTGCAGCCGGTATCACACCAGTGGCGATGGAATTTTTAGACAATCTTACAATCCGTGCAGTTGAAGAGAAGTTTCACAAAGGTCTACCTGTCGATGCCGGTGCACTGCTTGTAACCGATGTAGACGGCAATCTTGAAATAGATTTAGAAGAGCAAATGGCAGAGATAGAAAAAGTTTTTACTGAAAATGGATGTACCTCTTTTCAAAGAGCAAAAGATGCAAAAGAGGTAGCTAATCTTTGGTTTGCCAGACGAAATGCCAGCCAATCTATCACCATTTACGGTTCCAAAAAGATCAATGAAGACATCACCGTACCCAGAAGTGAACTACCAAGACTCCTTCATGAGATAGCCAAAGTAGCTGAAAAATACAATGTCAAAGTTCCCTGTTTCGGACATACAGGTGATGGCAATGTACATACCAATGTCATGGTAGACGGCAGTGATCCAGAGCAACTAAAAATCGGTCATAAAGCGATTAAAGAGATTTTTCAAATCACCGTTGATATGGGTGGTACGCTCAGTGGCGAACATGGTATAGGTCTTAGTAAAGCACCTTTCATGGATATCGCGTTTTCTAAAGAAGAGATCAACCTCTTTCGCGCTATCAAAAAAGCCTTTGATCCCAATAATATTCTCAATCCTGGGAAAATGGCACTCGATGAGTAAGAATAAATGATCACAAGAAAGCAATTTAAAACCTTTTTTGTTGATCATAACCTTTTACACTATGCATCATCATTGAGTTTTCATACCATTCTTGCACTGATTCCTATTTTAATCATCTCTTTATATTTATTTATGCATTTGGCATTTTTCACCCCGCATCTTGAACATCTTAGAGAGTTTATCTTCACCTCCATCGTTCCTATACAACGTGATTTGATCGAATCAAATATCAATGCATTTATGCAAAATGCAGACAAGATGGGGCTTTTGGGTATCGTCTTTGTACTCTATGTATCCATCATGTTTTTTGATGATTTTGAATATGTTATCAATAAGATTTACAGTATACAACCACGAAAATTTTTCCACTCTATCTCTATTTATCTGACACTGGTTATCCTTATGCCTGTAGGTGTTGTTGCTTCATTTTATCTCACGATCAAAGCAAATCTACTCTTGCAAAGTTTTGAGTATACGCACTGGATCAATGTGCTTTCTATATCTTCTTATGCTATTACATGGTTTTTGTTTTTTATCATATACAAAATATCACCAAATATCAGAGTACACTCAAGAGGTGCACTGCTAAGCTCGTTTATCACCTCTCTTATCTGGTATATTTCTAAAATGCTTTTTGTTTACTATGTCACATACAATAAAACATATAGTAGTTTATATGGGTCTTTTAGTACGTTGATGTTCTTTCTCATATGGATCTATCTCTCATGGATTATCTTTTTATTTGGCGTAAAACTCTGTTATGCATTTAATCAAAACATACATAAAAATGGAAAATTAAACCTCCTTTCATAAAATCTATCACCCAGATACATTTATTTATTACTATTGCATATACTTTTTGTTTACATATGTAACATAAGTAAATATTTTTATACTTTTAAAGCCAAAAATACTAAAGTTTCTTTTGATTAGTAAAATTTTTATATACAATAAATAAAAACAATACTTGTATCACAGGAATAAAATATGAAAAAAAGTCTTATACTATTAGCAACTTATACATCTTATGTCTGTGCTGGACCTTTGATCTCTCCTCTTATAGATTATGATTCACAAGATCAGATAGAAGCACAAAGAGTCATCAAACAGAAGGTAGCATTACCCGAAGCAAAAAAACCCATTGTTACAACGCCTGGAGTAAGAGTTGGTTTTGCTCCGTATGAGTTTGATCTCACTATGGGTAGAAATTTTGCAGACAATGATTCTCTTGTCAAAGATGCAACCACTGTTGGTATCCATTTAAACAAATATATCACTGAAGATATCGCTATCGGATTTGGATATGATAGAATATTTGATGCAGATTATCGATTTGGATCAAATAAAAAGTTACAAAAATCCCTGAGAACATTTAGTACTAACAGTGAAACACAAAACAATACAAATAGCCAATCAGAAAATAATGATGCAAACCAAAATAACAATACGCAAAGCCCTTCCTCCTTTATAACAGACAATAACAGTGATAAAAATGGTGGCGAGGGAAACGGTAATAACGGTAATAACGGTAATAACGGTAATAACGGTAATAACGGTAATAACGGTAATAACGGTAATAGTGGAAACACCAATGATGTTAATCATAATCCTCAAACACCTTCAGCACAATTAGCTACACTCTCCAATAACAATGGCACTAAAGAAACAGATATTGACCGTTTTTATATCAATGGCATTAAAGAGTTCCATAATAGCAATAGCCATTTTATCCCATATGCCTTTGCAGGTCTAGGATATGAAAATGTTAACGATAAAAATTTGGGTATCAAATCTCAGGGATTTTTCAATGCCGGCGGTGGTTTAAAATATAGTCTCAACAATAAATTTAGACTGATTTCAGAAGCAAAAGCGATTAAGAAATTTAGAGATACTGATCTTGATATTGTTGCTACATTAGGCATTGGTATGCTTTTTGGTAAAACGCAAGAACCGATTATGGAAACACAAAAACCATTGATCACACCCAAAAGTGAACATCAAGTAGAAAATCAAAACAAAAAAAGCTCTACAATCACCAACCCAGTTATCATTGATGCAAAGCCTACGCTACTCACATCGACAGTTACTACGATTCAAGAGATAATTCCAACAGCACCACAGGTACAAAGAGATTACTATATTCAACTAGCCTTCGTAACAAAAAGAAGTTCGCTTGATAACTATATTCATAAACTAAACAAAGAAGATTTAAACTATGACTTGAAAAAAATAATCATACATCATAAAAAAGGAAATATCATTCTTGTAGGTCCATACACAAGATACGCAGATGCGAAAATAGCTCTTTCGAGTGTTAAGAAAATTGAAAGAGATGCCTATATCAAAAAATTGAAAAACTAAAATATCTTATATTTTACAGAGGCTATATCTTTTGATAGCCTCTCTCATATCAGATAAACACCGACACTCATAGGCAAAAGTATCCAAATCAAATGTTTTTCATAAACAGCCCCCAATGAAATCAACAGATATGTCATCAAATACCAAAGCGGTGTTTTGAAATGATATACGCAAATATTTTGATTCAACAACTTTATGATCCACCCATCCAATAAATCCCCCTGCCCTATAAGATGTAAAAACATCTCTACAGGATAAAATATACCAAAGCCAATAGAAAGCAGAGGTGAGTAAAGTTGATGAAACGTAAATGTATCAAAAAATCTATGTACAATAGGAATCATCAATAAAAATACCCAGATGTTAAGCAAAATCACAATTTGCCAATTTTTCAAATGGGAAAAATATTCCAAAAAAAGGTAAATATAAAAAACACCCGCCACAGAAAACCAAAAGCCGATCGAAAAAATGAAAGAAGGGAAAAGTACCAATATCGTTACTATAGTCACAAATAAAACTTCAAACGAAAGAATCTTAAAATGCCTATGAAACAATAAAAAACCATATACTAACATGACAAAAGAGCGTAAAAGAGAGGGAATAAAATCCAACATATAGAGATAACTAGCCAAAATAACAAAGATAAACATGGTCAAATCAAACTGCATATTGCGATACGGAAAATAGCGATTTTGCAAAAAATGGTAAGGATAACGAAACAGAAAATACAATAATCCAAATAATACACCCAGATGAAAACCACTGATCGCAATCAAGTGTGAGATACCTAGTTTACTCACTGCCGCGCGAAGTGGTTTGGAGATAGGTTTTGCCAAAAAAAGTGCTAAAAAAAGCTCTTTTGTCATATTTTGTTCATGCTGTTTTTGGATGAAAGCGGCGATATCATCTTTGATACTATCACCTTTTTCATCGATACGTATATCATAGCTTGGCACATAAAACGTATGTAGATAGTTCCAAAAATCTACTTTATCGGTGATGATACCAAGTCTAATTTTACGTCCATTTAGATCAATGATATCTTCATAATTTGTCGTATAAAAAACCGCGCCATTATCAGATTTTAGTTTTAAAACATGATAGAGCTTACCATTTTTTTTCTGTTTTTGATAGTGGTTCAGTACCACAGCAGTGGTGTGAAAAAATTTATTTTGATGAAAATCTAGGTAACTACTATAACGCAGATAAATATGAATCGCAAAAAGCATCACCATGAACAAAACAAAAAGAAATCTCTCCTTTTTATTTTGAAAAAGTAGCAGTTTTTCCACTAAATACTAGGCGGCAACTCGATGTGAGAATTACGAGCATTTTCTTCGGCATTTTCATACACGATCTCTACAGGAACATTTCCTTTATCCACAAACCGTGTAAATCGTTTTTGAAAAACCAAATGTGCCACACCGATAGGACCACTTCTGTTTTTACCGATAATCACTTCAGCCGCTTCCTCCGCTTTGGCAACAAACTCACTTTTATACTCTTTACCCTCTGCTTTAGCACGTTTCTCTTTCTCTTTCTCTTCACGCATCTTATAAATATCATCCCGATAGACAAACATGATGATATCAGCATCTTGCTCGATAGAACCAGATTCACGGATATCACTCAACATCGGACGTTTATCATGACGACTTTCCAATCCACGGTTCAGTTGTGAAAGGGCAACGATAGGCATTTCCAACTCTCTTGCAAGCAGTTTCAAGCCACGTGAAATCTCACTCACTTCCAAATGACGATCTTTCCCTCCCGTACCACTCATCAACTGTAAATAGTCGATGATCGCTATAGATATATCAGGATTTTGGGTTTTGATTTTACGAAGCTTGGAACGCAGTTGGTTGATATTGATCAATCCATCATCATCCACAAAAAGTTTCTGTTTTGCCATCTCATCACTTGCACGACTTAAATGCGACCATTCATCATCTGTCAAATCACCAACTTTGAGATTTTGTAAAGGGATAGATGTCTTAGCACTGAGCATACGAAGCATCAACTCTTCAGCCGGCATCTCCAGTGAAAAAACAGCAACACCACGACCATCATCCAGTGCTTTTTGGGCAAGATTAAGCGTAAAAGCGGTCTTGCCCATCGCCGGCCTAGCCGCGATGATGATTAACTGTCCTTCACTAAATCCAGCTGTGAGTTCATTTAACTCTCTAAAACCTGTATCCACACCGGTAACACCGTTGTTACCGCGTTTTTTCATCTCATGGATGTGGGCTATGGTCGCAACAACCATCTCAGGGGATTCACGAAACTCTTTGGTATTGGCATCGAGGGATATCTCATACAACTCTTTTTGAACGATGTTTAAGATATCATCACTTGGAAGATCTTGGTCAACGGCTACTTCTCTGATTTTACTTGTCAATTTTATAAGATGACGTTTGATCGACTTCTCTTTGATTTCATCAACATATGCTGCGGTATTTGAGATAGGATTTGCCGATATAATCTCAATAAAAACATCTTCGTTAAAACGTTTTTTCTGGAGCAATTTTTTCTTTAAAAACTCTTCATCGATAGGCTGTTCTTCCCGATCCAACTCTTCCATAGAAGAAAAAATCACTTGATGATCAGGCAAATAAAAATCTTCAGGTCCTATCTTGGAAGCGACATCTTCGTAAATAGTCGGTTCAAAGATGATTGAGCTTAAAATCGCCCGTTCGATATTGAGATTGTGAAGTTGATTTTGTGTCATGAGTGTTCTTTGGCTGCTTTTTCTACTTCTTCTAAAAACCGATCCACAAGTTCTGCTTCACTGAGTTTTGCAACCACTTCTCCCTTTCGCATCACAAGCCCACTCCCTTTACCATAGGCAATCGCTACATCTGCACTTTTTGCTTCTCCGATGGCATTGACCACACATCCCATCACCGAAACATCTAGCGGTACTTTGATATGTTTGGTTCTCTCTTCAACTTCCGCTACAGCCTTCACTAAATCAGCCTCAATACGCCCGCAAGTCGGACATGAGATGATATTTAACCCCTCGTTAACCAAACCTGCATCTTTAAGAATCGCTTTGCCTACTTCGATCTCTTTTTCAAGCTCTCCAGTGATCGAGATTCGCATCGTATCACCGATACCTTCAAGTAACAATGTACCTAAGGCTATAGAAGATTTGACAGTGGCATGAAAAAGTGTTCCCGCTTCCGTTACACCTAGATGAAAAGGATAAGGAACTTGGGGTCTTAAATCTCTGTAAGATTGTACCGTACGTTGCACATCACTAGCTTTTAAAGAGATTTTGATATCTGTAAAATCATAATCTTCTAATAGTTTGATATTGTACAAAGCAGAAGCCACCATACCTTCAGGTGTTTGACCATACTTGTTTTCAAACTGATCTTCCAAAGAGCCACTATTGACACCGATACGGATCGGAAGATGACGCTCTTTACACGCATCAACAACCGCTTTGATACGCTCTTTTGAACCGATATTTCCCGGATTGATACGGATACAATCCACACTCTCAGCAGCGATAAGTGCCAACTTATAGTTAAAATGTATATCCGCTACGATAGGAAGGGAACTTTGTTCTTTGATCGTCTTTAGTGCTCTTGCCGCCGCTTCATCAGGTACAGCAAGCCGCACGATATCACACCCTGCAAAATGCAATCTTTTGATCTGTTCAAGTGTCGCTTCAACATCCTCAGTTTTGGTAAAAGTCATCGATTGCACAGAGATAGGAGCATCTCCACCTATTGCAACATCGCCTACGAATATCTGTTTTGTTGGGTATCTTTTTATCATGGAGAGATTATAACACAAAAAAAATAACGCTATGTTTTTGATAAAGTTTTTATCTTTTATGCCGATGTTTACTTCATGTGATTTCATAAAGGATAGGGGACTATGAGGGTTATTGTTTTACTACTAAGTATCTATCTATTTTTATATGCAAACGATCCTATAACAAAACTCTCACTCAAACCTCAACAAAACACACAGGCACACTATTTTATAAAAATGGCAACTTTTTTAAATCAAGATTATGCAAAAAAAACAGCCTTAAAGGTTGATTTTCCAACAAATATTGTTTACATGAAGAAGTATTTTAGCCTTATTTCACAAGCTTATCCCTCCAAGATGGCTGCACAAAAAGATATCTCAAAAATCAAAAAGAGATTTCACGATGCCTATATCATCACACTTTATCAAACAAAGACCATCCAAAAAGTAAACAATACAAAAAAAATAGCACCAGCCACACCGCTAATACCTTCCCGCGATACTTATCACAAAGCAGTTCTCTCCTATAACCAAAAAGCTTATGAAGATGCACTTGCATTGTTTGATCGTGTTTTGATCGAAGATGAAACAAATCAAGACGCAAGAGTGTACTATGCAAAAACACTCTATCAACTTGGTTTTTTAAAAGAGAGTGCAAAAGTATTTCATGTTTTAGAAAAAGCAACCTTAAAGACGCAAAACAAACAAGCCATAAAAGCATATCTTCATCGCATAGAAAAAAAGGAAAAAAGAGATTTCTTTACAACTACATTGACATACGGCGCAGGACATGATGACAATATCAACCTAAACACAGACAAGCAAACCACACAATATGGTCCATTTTTACTCAAAAATGACACCAACAAAACAAAAAGTACCTATGGCATCCTTGCCCTTGATCTTACCCACTATCATAAAGGAGCATATTTTGATCTTCTAAATAGGTTTTACACGTACAATGAACTCGCCCACAGTGCCAAAGGCAATGATTTAAACTATCTTGATCTCAGCACTGCTCTGATCAAAAAAGTTCATAAGTTTTCATTTGTAGTCCCGTTAGGATACAATAGAATCTATCTTGATCAAAAAATAGTGGGATATAACTTTTACACGCATCCCGCTATGCACTATCACATAACACCAAAAGTCGATACAACACTTTCACTAAGCTACACAGACAATCACACAAAATATGCCCCAAATCGATCTTATCGACTACTTGGAAGTGGTATGGGAATCCGTTATCATACAAAAAAAGTAAATACATGGGCACATCTAAGCTATGAAAAATATACCAAAAAACAAAAAGTGCGTTATGATATCAGCAAAAATGTTCTCAACTATACGATAGGCGGAGAGTATCAACTTTTACTCTCTTACGCACTTGGTGCAAACATAACCTATGCACAACATCATTTCAGCGATCTTGACCCTGTGATGGGCTACAAACGACATGATAAACAAACATTATATGCCTTGTGGCTCTCCAAAGCCATCGATCAAAAGACACTACTCAAAGCAAGATACACACATACATACAACCATGCAAATATAAACCTCTATAGTTACCATAAAAACAACTATACACTGACATACCAACATATTTTTTAAGGATTTACCGATGAAACATTCAATGATACTTTTACTGCTCGCTTCCTCTTCACTGCTTGCAAGCATAGGTGAGATTACTGCTATCTCTGGTCATGCAAAGCTTGAGAGAGGCGGAAAAAACATGGCTATCATAAGTGGTACAAAGTTAGAAAAGCACGACAGTATCCATACCCAAAAAGGGAGTAAACTACAAATCGTTTTTAACGATAAAACCGTTATTTCACTAGGACAAAACAGTGACTTTAAAGTCGATAAATATATCTTTGAAGAAAAAAATGTTCAAGCAAGTTTTTCTGTGACAAAAGGATTTTTTAAATCCATCACTGGAAAGATAGGAAAAATCGCCCCAAGCCATTTTCATGTTAAAACTGCAAATGCTACCATCGGAGTGCGTGGTACAACGATCATCGGAGAAACATCTCCGAAAGTTGATATCATCGCTTGTACTTATGGTAGGATTGTTGTCACGACACCACAAGGATCGGTGACTGTAAATAAAGGAGAACGCACTATCGTTCATCAAAATATGTCACCAAGAGAAGCACAAAAAGTCAACCCCATTCTCATGAAAAAGCTTGATCAACAAAGCGATGTATCTAAAACAGTAACACCCATCACACCCAAGGCAACATCCCAAACAAGTAAACATATCATCCAAAAAAAACAGACACAATCACACTTGATAACAGATCAAAAACAAGCAACACAAGAACAAAAACTAACACAGCAAACTAAAGCTGACGACAAGACACAACCAACTCAAGAAGAACCTTCAAAAACAGTACCAACACAAGAAGATATACACTCCTTAACAGATATAAAAAACATCATCGGAACACAAAAAC
>JALULO010000140.1 GCA_027056215.1 Campylobacterales bacterium
TTTTTGGAAAAAAACGATCCAAATCTTTGGGTAGTTCATCTTGTGCGATAGCTTTTTGTAAAAGTTGTTCAAGAAATTCTATATCTTCACTATCGGCTTGTACTATTTTCTCACTTTTTTGTTCCTCTTCGATATACTCTTTGTCATCTATTTCATTTTCTAAGATAGCATATATCTCTTCTGCATACATCCCATCAAATCTTGACTGGTAATTGATACGATCAGGTGGATAAAGATTGTTTTTCGCAAGCATCGCATTGATAGCATAGTCACTTGCCAATTGCCAGAGCCAGCCTTGACGGTTTAAGGCTCGGTTTTGGTGTTGCAGAGCATAGTGCATCGCCGCATTTGCAAGGGAAAACTCTAGCTCCTCGACATTGCATGATGCTAAAAAGTCGTCATTGTAGGTGAAGGTTGTGCCATTGCTCTGAAATGCTTCGATATCATCATCTTTTTCAAATCGCAATGCTCCACAAATAGAACCAAAGTAGGGGTGTTCGAGCATCAGTTTTGCTTTGGCTTTTTGGAGTTTTCCCTCTATCGTCTTCATGCAAGTAGATAACTAAACTGACGTACCCACGCTTCCCAGTGTGGTGTATTTTCAACAGGAAGTTTACTTTTTTGCATATCTTTTACTAGCATGATCGCAAATTCACTAGGAAGGGAAAAAGAGAAAGAGAGTACTTTGTCAATCTCTTTTTTATCAAGTGAGCGTTTTAGATGGTTAACCAACCCTGCACAGAGTGCAAAAAGGACTTTTGTATCCTCTGCTTCTATCTCGGTAATCTCTCCTTTTACGATGGCTTTGATATCAGGAAGTTTATGCATCACTTTACGAAATGCTAGAAAATCGATACTATTTTCTTTCCCTATCGTACCGCCGATGGCTTCGTGCAGTAGTGTTTCACTTAGTTTAGAGTGTAAAATCTTATGGACATATTCCCATGATCTTGGGGTTGGAAAAGAGCGTTCATTTTTAGCAGGATCAAAAGCAAAGAGTTTACTTTTATCAAAGTTCAGATAGCCGATGACACTTGCATCTATACCACTTTCAAATGCCCAGTTTTTCCAATCTTCAAAGTCTACATCCATCTCCAGATGCACAAAACGGTTGGCTAGTGGTGGAGGCATGCGATAGGTTACGCCTCGGTCATTTTCACGATTTCCCGCGGCGATGATACTCCAACCTTCAGGCAGTTCATAGTCTCCCACTTTTCGATCAAGTACCAGTTGGTAAGCAGAGGCTTGCACAGAAGGTGCTGCGGTATTGATCTCATCTAAAAACAAAATACCTTTTGAATCTTTTGCTTTTGGTAAAAAATCAGGACTTGCCCAAACCGCTTCACTCTTCTCTTTGTCAAAAAAGGGGATACCTTTGAGATCTGTTGGATCAAGTAAAGAGAGTCGTAAATCGACAAAGTCATAGCCATGATCATGTGCGATTTGCTTGACGATAGAGGATTTTCCGATTCCCGGTGGTCCCCAGATAAAAGCGGGGAGTTTCTCTTTGGTAAAATGGGTGAGTGCTTCGTAGATTTGGCTTGCTTTCATCGTGTTTATATTCCTAAATTGTGTAGTATATTTTGGGTAAATATTTTATTTTCTTTGAGATAGGTTAAGAGTCTTGAATCGATTTGCAACTGTTGCAACCAACTGATAGGCAAAGCTTCGTTATGTGCGAGTGAGCAGTTGATCTCAAAATCATCTTTTTCAAAAAGCTGTTGCAGTAGCGTAAGCGGTGCTTTGGTATTGCGTGCGAGGTAGATTTGTATCTGATGGTCATCTTTTTCAAAAAGTATTTGTAGTATCTCATGAGGTGTATTTGGATTGGCACAGAGAAATGGATAGAGTGCTGGATTTTGTAGATCATAGAGCTTTTGCAGTTGGATGGTGGATAGTGTTGCGTTTTTTGCAAGGTTTTGTAAAATGTTTAAATCTTTCGAGTTCATGAGTGTATCGATCACATCTTCACAGAGGTTTTCATTGGTTGCAATTTTCGGAGGATAGGGTGCTTGTAAAAGTTGGAGTCGTTGGCTATCTATCTTTTGGCACTCCCATAAAATAGGGTAGTTTATCAATCTTGCAAACAGTTCTGGAGCAAGGTTTTCATTTTGCGCTAGTGCTTCTTTAGTTTGTTGTGAACCTCTGTTGAAAAGTTGCTCTTGTATTTGGTGTGAACTTGCGGGATTGAGTGCTAGAAAATAGTCTATTTCAGGATCATCTTGACGTAAAAGTTTGGTAAGTGTTTTATCGTTTGTATATGGATTGATGGCGATCGCTTCACGTGTTGTTGTGGGTCTTTTGATACCGCTACGGCTTTGTTTAACCTTGATTTTGGGTAAGCTAAACATCACCTCTAAAAGATCAGGGTTTTGTGTCAAAAGTGCTACTTCAAAGATAGAGATGGGTGAGTGGTAAGTTGCTGCATCAAAACGGCTTTTTGAGAAAAATCGTTTGGCAAAGAGTGTAGACATCTTCATGTTTTCACTGCTATCGAACATCCCCTCTCCTCTCCAGTCATACATGGCAAAGAGTTTGATAAAGAGGGCATCTGTTAAGTGTTGATTATGCAAAAGACGGGCAAGTCTATCTTGGTTATTAGAGAGTTTCAAACTCATCAAAATCGAATCAGAGTTTAGTTGTGTAGCATAAAGTTTATCAAATTGATCGGTATTATAAATGGGGATTTTTTTCTGATAAGCAAGCGTTGCCATCTCTTCTTCTAGTGGTGAAAGAATCGTACCTTCAACGACCATCACAACGTCATCGTCTAGTGTATCCGTATAGCGTATGGCAAATTTTTCCAAAAAGAGTATCACCTCTTCTTTGTTAAGGGAAGTATAGCGCCCTAAGAAAAGGATAGCATTGTCATGTGCTTTTTGAAAATCTTTATGGATATCTTTCATCAAAAGCTCTCAGTTACACATCGTAAACCAGCAGGAAGTTGTAGTGGTACTTCTTTAAATTTTGGTGATACATTATGGGTATGGATAGTGCCTAAAGTGCCATCTGTCTTGATGCCAACGATACGTTTACACTCGGGAAAACTAAAATAAGGTATTAACTTATCCTCATCCATACCCTTGGAGATACTTTGCACCTCTTTGAGTGTCGGAACATGCCAGTTTGTGATGCCAAAAAAAGAGAGTTGTTGGCAAAAATCTTCAGCTTTTTGTAAAACCTCATCCTTGTTTCCATGTAAAGCTTTACAACCTTGTATACTGTTTACAAAGACAAGATTTTGACGCAAGTCTTTGATGATAGTATGATTGTTTTCATCGGTTTGTGAGATATAGTTAGCTGTTTGAAAGTTTATGGATGCTTTTGGTGCACTATCCCCACAAGCGATAAAAAATAAAACAACGATAGCATATAAAATAATCTTCATGATATAGACTCCCCTCTATTTGGAAAAATTATACCATAACTATGTTTTTGTAACTATTGTGTAGGTTGGGTTGTTCCTCACCCTATCAATTTTCTCAAAAAATTGATATAATCTGAGTATGAAATTTGAATGGGATAAAAACAAAGAAAAAACAAACATACGAAAACATGGTATCACTTTTGAGCAAGCATCGTATGTGTTTGCCGATCCTTTTGTTTTAAGTAAATTTGATGATGAACATTCAGATGATGAAGATAGATATGTGCTTTTAGGTAAGAGTCTCAATGATGCTGTACTTGTTGTTGTACATACATTTAGGGATGAAAATGGTGTTGAGTTTGTTAGAATCATAAGTGCTAGAAAAGCTACCAAAAATGAGAAAAAAGTATATCAAAGAAGGTGTTTAAAATGAAAAATGAGTATGACTTTTCGAATGCAGAACAAGGGAAGTTTTATAGACCAATTGAAGAGCTAGAAATACCAATATATTTAGATAAAGAGGTACAAAATATTTTAATGAAATATGTTGGCAAGAATGAAGATGGTGCATCATTGAGTGAACTTGTTAATGCTTTGGTTAAAAAAGATATAGAAATTTCAAAAAAACTAGCTTCTTAGCTAGGAGGCTGTGACTTTAATAAAAATATAAAAGATTTTCATCTTCAAGTTTTTCGATCGTAAGTTCTGTTAAATCTCTGTATCTTAGTAGTCTTCCATTTAAGGTTACTCCCATTTGTTTCTCTTTTGCAACATCACATATGATTGTGCTGATGGTATATACTAATGTACTTGCAAGATGTTTTAGGGAACGGTTTTGCAAAAATGCAGAGATGACATCTATCTCAATCGCATTATCTTCTATATGATATGCCAACACATCTTCTGCACAGACTTCAAAATGTGCTTCGGCGAGTAAAACACTCTCATCTTGAAAACTCTTTTCATGAAGTTCTCTTGAAAGACTTGCAATCGCGTCAAAAAGTGTTAAAAAGGAGGTTGATACTGTGGTATTGATCTCTTTTGTCCAGTTCTCATATAGTGACTCTATCTGTGAAACTGTAAAAGGAAGATCATAGGTTAAAATCTCTTGTATCGGAAGTTTCGCAAATAGCAAACTTAAGGCACTATATTTTGGTTGTTCTTGATGATTTTCATCGAGTAGGATTTTAAGTGGTGCTAGTGTCATATCTGCAATCTTTGTTTGGGTAAAATCTAAAACTACTTCAAAGGTATTTTCCTCTTTCTTTACAGTTTCAGGTGGAGTGATGCGTCTTGATTGACCGTACATGATTTGATAAACCTCTCTTGGGTTTTTCGTAGGCTCTATCTCTTGGTCATCAAAAATATATTTAAAACGATCTCCGTAGGTCTCTAATAACTGTCGTTTTTCAGATATGATAACACCTTCTTGTGTTTGTGCGTCTATACTGATCAGGGGAAAAGCGATTTGCTGAAAGAGTTGATCATAAAATTTGCTAGATGCCAAAGAGACTGAAATACGTTTGTTGATAGGATTGATAAGGGGAGAGAGTACATATTTGTATCTGTCACGATCTAGACGATGAAGATTTTTCATCTTTGCTAAAACAAGAGGGTTGTTTTGTGACGTGAGAAGTGCTTGTTCTTTTTTTGAGAGCAAGATAAGTTTTTGCATATTGATCATGTTTTTAAAAACTACAGGTAAAGGTTTGGTTGGCTGTTTGATCAAATCTCTTAACATCTGTATAGATTTGGCTTTTGAAGCACTACTAAGAATATGAAAACCGTTTTTTTCTTTGATGGCAATTATATCGCCACGTATTAAATACTTTATACACGTCTTTAGAGCAATTTGGTTTTTACTTTCCTTATCATTGCTCTGTTTATGAGAAGCTTGTTGTTTATGATTTTTATCTTTTCTTTTTGAATAAGATTGAATATCTATAAGTTCTATCAATTTTTTTAAAAGTATTGGTTCAAAAGAAGAAAAAAAATCTTGACTAGCCATGATTTCAAGCGTAAAACCTGTTCTTGTTTCTTTAAATATCGCATCAGAAATTTCATGCTCAGAAACAAATGCCATGATATGACTTTTCAGATTTATATTGTCGTAGGGTCTTCCTTTTACGCTGTATAAGTAGGCTTGCATCATTTCTATCGTCCTGTCTTTTGATTAATATTATAATTATATATTATAAATACTGAAAGTAAGATTTAATTGACTCATAAAAGTGTATCTTTTCTTCGTCAATATAAAGAGCTTGTTGTGATTTTTTTGTGTTATAATCTTTACATGAATAAGCAAAAAACGATACTGGTAACAAATGATGATGGGTTTGAAAGTTTAGGGCTTAAGGCTCTTGTTGAGGCATTGCGACCTCTTGGACGTGTAATAATCACAGCACCTTCCAATGAAAAGTCGGCTTGTGCGCATAGTATGACGCTTTCTAGACCGCTTCGGTTTATAGAAATTGAGGATGATTTTTATAAGTTAGATGATGGAACGCCGACAGATTGTGTTTTTTTAGCACTCAATGCCCACTTTGATGAAGGTGACAGACCTGATCTTATCGTCAGTGGGATAAACCGAGGCTCAAATATGGGAGAAGATATCACTTATAGTGGTACAGCTGGTGGTGCGATGGAAGGGGTGCTTCAGGGGATTCCTTCCATCGCGATTTCACAGGTATGTAAAGATAAGTGTCAAAATATTTTAGATTTTGGTTATGATTTGGCTGCTGATGTGGCACATGATTTAGCAAAAAAAGTTTTAGAGGGTAGATACCCTTTGGGGAAAAGAAAATTTTTAAATGTCAATATCCCTCCCATTCATAAAGAGCAATGCAAAGGATATAAAGTGACCAATGCTGGTAAGCGTATCTATGCCAATAGTGCACACTTGCATCGAAATCCTAGAGGTGAAGAATACTACTGGATTGGTTTACCTGCCTTTGAGTGGGATAAGCGAGGAGATGTGCATATGTGTGATCTTGAAGCCATTCATGCTGATTATGTTTCTATCACGCCGGTTCATCTGGATATGACCTCTTATGACGATATCAAAACTTTGGAAGCGTGGATTTGAGATATAGCCGCGTAAGGTCACTTTTGGGTGATGATTTTGATAAAGTGCAAGGTGCAAAAATCCTACTCTTGGGTGTGGGTGGTGTCGGTGGTTTTTGTCTTGATTGTCTAGTTCGTTCTGGTGTTAGGGATATTACGATTGTAGATTTTGATACCTTTGAAGAGAGTAACCAAAATCGTCAAATCGGCAGTGATAATCTTGGGGCTGTAAAAGTTACACATCTGCAAACACTCTATCCAAATGTAAAGACAATCGAGGTTAAGATCACGCCTGAGTGGTGTGAAAGATTTGATTTCAGACCTTTTGATTTGGTGATAGATGCTATCGATGATATGGCTGCAAAGGTCGCTTTGGCAAACAGGGTACATGAAAAACTGATCAGTTCTATGGGCGGTGCAAAGAAACTTGATCCAACGCAGATAGAACTGACTTCCATCTGGAAAACGCACGGTGATCCTTTGGCAAAAAAATTTCGCTATACGTTAAAAAAGAGTGGTTTTAATGGAGATTTTTTGGTAGCATTTTCACCTGAACTATCGCGATGCAAAGATCTTGGATCTTTTGTAGGTGTGACAGGAGCATTTGGCTTGACACTTTGTTCTGCAACGATACGAAAACTATGTTCATGAAGATCTTTGCCGTATGGATAGCACTTGTTGGTGTCCTATTTGCCAAGATGGAATCGATAACGATTTTTCCAAAAGATTATAACCAAACAGTGACATCGAAAGTAACGTTTTTAGATGTCAAAGACCTCTCTTTTGGACATATCGGATGGCAACAGTTTTATGGTATCTCGGCATTGGCATATGACAAAGATACCGATATGTTGTATATGCTCAGTGACAGATCGAGACTTTTTAAGTTCAAATTTGTGATCAAAAAGGATAAGATCATAACGCTTAAACCACTTTGGGCACACCGCCTTCGTGATAAAAAAGGTCGAAAGTTTTTTATCAAACGAAGTGATTCAGAAGGGATGACTTTGGTTCGAAAAGAGGGTCAAAAAGTATTGTTGATATCTTTTGAGCAACAGCCAAAAGTGATGGCATTTGATTTGGAAGGCAGGGAAATCACCGGTAGATATGCCACTTTAACACGGTTGCCAAAAATCTTACAAAAAGTGAAATCCTATCGAGCAAAAAATACGATGTTAGAATCTATAACCTATACCAAAAAGTTTGGTGTGATCGTAACACCAGAATATCCCCTTGCCAAAAAAGCTTTGGCAGATCCTCACTCTTTGTACAATCAAAAAGGCGAGATTTGTAAAATCCGTAAAACAAACCCTTACGGTGCAATCACAGAACTTGAAACGATGCCAGATGGCAATCTTTTAGCATTACAAAGAGAGTTTGATCCTGCAACATTTGATATCATTATTTCGCTACAAAAGATATATCTGAATCATCAAAAAAAAGGCTTTTGTCAAACTGAAGATTTGATCAACATGACCAATAAACAGGGATGGGAACTGGATAATTTTGAAGGATTAACCTATCTTGGAAATGGTCTATATCTTATGATCAGTGATGACAATGGCAATATCTTTCAAAAAACACTACTCGTTTTGTTCCATTTATCATAGGTTATTACACAGCAGGTTTACATTCTTGTAGTATAATAAGAACAAATTATTACCGCATCAACTAAATACCTAAAAGTTTGAGAGAACGAGATGAGGTGAGATGTGCATGAAAAAATCTGTAGGACTAGCCATAGCTAATTCAAAGATTTTTTCAGGTGCAGATTGCCTCATCTCATTCTCCCCGAAGGGTGTAGCACTTTCGCTCATACTCTGCGTTAGATTTTTTCGAATTCGCTACGGCGAGTCCTTCAAAAATCTGTCTTGATTATGAACGAAATTGCTACATCAAACATTTAGGTATTTAGTTGGTGCGGTATTATCAAGGAGCATATTATGCAAAAAAATAGTATGACATTTATAGATAACAGAACCGGAAATTCGTATGAATATCCTATACTAGAAGCGACAAGAGGTTCCTCTGTTGTGGATATCAAAAGTTTTTATGTCGATACTGGGTTATTTACGTATGATCCTGGATTTACCTCTACTGCTAGTTGTGAATCAAAAATCACTTTTATCGATGGTGCAAAAGGTGAGCTTCGTTATCGAGGGTTAGCTATCGAAGAGTTGGCACAAGATCATACCTATCTTGAAGTCTGTTTTTTACTCTTAAATGGTAGATTACCACAACAAGTGGAGTTAGAAGATTTTGATTTAGAGTTAAGACACCGTGCATTTGTAGATGAAGGACTCAAGGGATTGATTTTAAGTTTCCCATCACAGGCACATCCTATGGCGATACTTTCTTCTTCCGTTTCTGCGTTGGCATCATTTTACTATGAGCATCTTAATTTAGAAGATGAAAGATCTTATCAAGAGATGGCTAGTAGGATTATTGCTAAGATTCCGACATTAGCAGCGTTTGCGTATAGACATTCGTTAGGTATCCCTTTTATATATCCTGATATAGAACGTTCTTTCACGGAAAACTTTTTATATATGATGCGGGCATATCCTGGAGGGAAGATGAAAATCACCAAAGAGGGAGAGCAAACGATTCGTCAAGTAGAGATAGATGCACTTGATACTATTTTTACGCTGCATGCAGATCATGAACAAAATGCTTCTACTACAACTGTAAGAGGTGTGGCTTCTACAGGTGCACATCCTTATGTGGCTATCTCAGCAGGTATCTCAGCTTTATGGGGGAGGGCACACGGTGGAGCAAATGAGTCCGTGATTGCACAGCTTGAGATGATTGGTCATGTGAAAAATGTTCCTGCATACATCGCTAAAGCCAAAGATAAAGATGATCCTTTTCGTCTTATGGGTTTTGGGCATCGTGTTTATAAAAACTTTGATCCTCGTGCAAAAGTTTTAAAAAAGTTACAAGATCAGTTAAAAGAAGAGTTAGGATTAGATTCAGAATTGATGGAAATCGCACAAGAGATTGAAAAGATAGCTTTAAGCGATCCTTATTTTGTGAGTAGAAATCTTTATCCAAATATTGACTTTTATTCAGGTGTTATTTTATATGCTTTGAAGATTCCGCGAAATATGTTTACTGCTATCTTTGTCATAGGGCGCAGTGTTGGTTGGATTAGTCAGTGGATAGAGTTTAAAAAAGATACTACTTCTAAGATTGCTAGACCAAGACAGCTTTATACCGGGGCATGATTTAAGCGCTCTTTGATAAAGGTAGTAACTTCATAAACAACAGTTTTATCATATAAAATACGTCGGTGTCCCAGTCCCGATGTTTCGATAAATGTTGCCCATGACCACTGTTTAGTGCACGTGTTGACGTTTGCGATACTTACTTCTTTATCTTCTTTGTCATGGATAATCAGTGTGGGAACATGAAAATCGGATGTAAAAATATCATGCCAGTTTTTACCATACTTTTGTAAACTCTTTTGTTGCTTATGCCAAAAATAGTCTGGAAGTTTTTTGAGTACATTTGCAGGTATACCAAGCCTTTCACCAAACCACTTGTTGATGATTTCCACAGGATTACAAAATGGTGCGATTAAAACGATTTTGTTTGTTTGAAGCCCGATTTTTGATGCGACTATGACTGTTGCACCCGCCAGAGAATGTGCGACGATGCACTCAACTT
>JALULO010000141.1 GCA_027056215.1 Campylobacterales bacterium
GTAAAAGAGATTCAGAGTGTGATACAAAAGAGTGTTTCGAATAGTACAAACAAACTTTCTCAATCGCAACAAAATGCTAAAGCAGAAGTAGAAAATACGATTTCTAAAGTTTCTGATAATGTGCCAGTAAAACATCTATCTATAGATAAACCAGTCCATGAAGAAAATTATTATCTTAAATATTTAAAAAGTCATCCAATTATGTTAGCTATTTTAGTCATTTCGATCATCTCTTTGTTTGGATTGTTATACCTCTTATTTCGCTCACCAAAAGAAAAACAAGAGTTTATGCAATATACAAAACCACAGATTGATGATACGGCGGCTTTGGTTCTAGCCCGTTATACAAAGATCAAAGGTCAAATGCATAAAGCATTTTTACAACGTAAAGAAAATATTTTTTTTCATGATGAGTTTACCCCATATCAAAGAGCTAAAGCGACATTAGAGCTAGAAAAAGAGTACAATGATCTTGAACATGTATATTTACCAAAACTTTTTAGTAGTGATGTACATACCTTTATAGAAGGTGTTGAAACGATTAGTGTGAGACCTGAACTTAAAGAGATGTTACAAGTCTTTGCTTCACAAATGATTGAAGCGGGAAGGTTTACGAAAAATGAGAGAAAGTTTTTAGAACAAAAAATCACTGCTTTTTACCATACAGCTACACAAGTACCACAAAATGCCCAAGCTGCTGTCCCTGATAAAGAGACGGCGTATTTTTTACAATAGCTTTGTAAAATCTGTTAATTCAAAAAGTAAGATATTATTTTCATGGTTTTTTAGTAGTTCCTTGCTAAAACCACTTTTAGAAAATAGGGCAAAGTAGTCTACTTTTATGTTAGCATGGATGCATTTTTTTTGTAGTTTATTAAGGATGTTTTTACTGATACGTTGATTTTTCCATTTACACTCTCCTGCTATCACGAGGTTGTTTTTGGTTTTTGCCAAAAGGTCAAGTTCGATATCTTTATCCCAGTATGTTCCAACTTCTGTGATAGGATCTTTGGTAAATACCGTCTGAATCAATCTATTTGAGAGTTCTTCAAAACTAAAGCTGATAAATTTGTCCAACTCTTTTTCTATCTCTGATAGAACCAGATCAAAATCTCCAAAAGAGATCTGCTCTTGATAGGGTGTGATGAAAGTAAACCAAAAACGGGTGAAGTTATGGCTAAATTTTATTTTATCTTCTATTCTGTAGTTACGTAACTCTTTTTTAAGATAACGTTTTGGGATTTTTGGTAAAGGTGTTTCTCTTGAGTATTCTTTTGTGATGATGCCTTGGTCAAAAAGCAGTTTATAAAGTTCACGACCTCGAACTTGGCTGATGTCATTTTTATAGATGGAGTGACTTTTGCGACTTCCTACAGCGATACGAAAAAGAAGCGTTTCTAAATCATGTTGTAATGCTTTGTCATCTGTAAAGATAAAATTATTTTTTAATTCATGGTATTTATATAAGATATTGTATTTTATATTTTCAAGTAAGCTTTCGTGCTTGTGTAAACAAGAGAGTGTATCATACCCCTCAAATACAGAAAAATAGCCGATAAGATCGACAATATCAAGATAACTAAAATCTTTTCCAAATCTGTCCACATGAACCTTTGTTAATCTTTTTGCATATAATGTACTAGTACTATTATAGCATATTTATCGACTTAGGGGTATAATCAGTGCTTTATTTGGGGTTGAAAGGATATAGATCATGATGCGTATTGTAGAGTATTTTATTCAAAATAAGCGATTAAATTATGTATTGCTTATTTTTATACTTTTTTTGGGTGTAAATGCGTATCAAAATGTTCCTAAAGAGCTTTTCCCTGAAATCGCACTTGATAAGATAGCCATCAGTGGTGGTTATGCTGGGGCGAGTGCTGAAAATCTTGATAAAATGGCAGTGAGCGATATCGAAGATGAGTTGGGAAACATTTCAGGAATTGATCGAATCGAGACGGTGATTCGTCCTGGAACTTTCATGATTATTCTTAGTCTCACTGAGAGTGCAAATAAGATAGACGCACTCAATAAAGCCAAAGATGCTATTGCAAAAAGCAGGCAGTATTTACCATCAGACATGGTTGAACCGATTGCACAGTTACTGACACACAATAGACCCTTGATGAGTCTTTCTCTTTCAAGTGATAAACTCTCAAAAGGGGCGTTGATCGAAGCTGCCAAAGAGATCAAATCCAAACTTGCTCGAAATCCTTATATCAGTGAAGTAAAGATTTATGGCGATGCAAATAAAGAGATCTCTGTTCGTTTAGATACTGATCGGATTAAGGCATATGGATTAGACCCTTCACTGGTTGTAAGTGCTGTTTCTAATCTCTCCTATATCTATCCTATCGGAAATATTGAGCAGAGTGGAAATTATATATTTCTTGCAACCGTGCATGGTAAACAGACACAAAAAGCGTGGCAATCAACGCTTTTGCATATCGGTAAAAAAGAGTTACGCTTAGGAGATATCGCTGAGGTAAAGATCACCTATCCCGATGCCAAAACACTTTCTACTTTTAATGGTCGTAAAAATGTCACACTGGTTCTCTCAAAAGGTGCAACCGGCAATGCCATCGCTCTTTCAAAAGAGTTGCGAAAATATGCCAAAGAGAAATTGCAAAAACAGT
>JALULO010000142.1 GCA_027056215.1 Campylobacterales bacterium
TTACAACCTAACCTCTATATCAGCAGAATCACTCTCAACCTTTTTGGCTTTTAAGATACGATCTTCTTCAAGTTTTATTTTAAGGTCATTGTCTTCCAGTGCAAGGATTTGCATCGCAAGATAAGCGGCATTTACCGCTCCTGCTTTAGCCATAGCTACTGTCGCTACAGGCATACCTGAAGGCATCTGTACCGTTGAAAGCATAGCATCCATACCGTCCATCGCCCCACCCTTCATAGGGATACCGATAACCGGCTTAATCGTGATAGCCGCTATCGCACCAGCAAGATGTGCCGCCATACCAGCCGCAGCGATAAAAACACGAGCACCTTTTTCTTCTGACGCTTTTACATAAGAATGTGTTCTGTCAGGGCTTCTATGTGCTGAAGATATAATCATCTCATGAAGTACACCAAACTTATCTAAAGTATTTGCACACTCTTTGACAATATCATAATCACTTTTACTGCCGAGGATAATCGATACAAACTTCAAATAAAACTCCTAAATATACAATATGGAGAGATTTTAGCAAATTTGTGCTTGTATTTTAAGATACTTCTTCGAGGATATTAAGAACAACACAGTTTTTACCAGATTGTTTTGCTTCATAAAGGTGTATATCAGCTTCTTTAATCATCTCTTCAAGGCTATTGAGTGGCTTAGTTGAGACACCGATAGAAACTGTAAAATGAATACTTTTTTCCAAATCAATTTCTACTAAAGTTGATGCAATTTCTACACTTAGATCTTCAAAAAACTTTTTTGCAGACCTCCGCTGAATATTTTTAAGTAAAACACAAAACTCTTCACCACCGAAACGTGCCACCAAATCTTGTCCTTTGGTTTTTGCTTTCAGTTTATTTGCCAATACTTTGATAACTTTATCTCCGATATCATGCCCATACGTATCATTTACGTGTTTAAAATCATCGATATCAATCATAGCAATAGCCAACTCATTTTTCTGCTTTAGAACTTGTTTATAATAGCTATTTCCCTCTTCAAAAAAGTACTTTCTATTGTATAATTTTGTCAAGAAATCTTGGTTTCCATAATCTTTTAGTATCTTAATATTTTCCAAATTTTGTGCCAAATTATTCACGCGATGGGCAAATTCTTCTTTATTAAAAGGTTTATTGATAAAATCATTGGCACCAAACTTGAGAAATTTAGTTGCACTCTCTGCATCAGTAGAAATACCAATCACACCGAGTTCATCTTTAGGTTTTTTAAGACGTAATTTTTGCAAAAACTCAACACCATCGATATGTGGCATATTGTAATCTGTGATAACGATAGATATCTCATCATCCATAGCAATACTTTCCAATGCTTTTAATGGATCATTTTGTATCTGAACTTGATAAAGTTGTCCCTGAAGATAATTTTGTATTTGATGTAAAACAGTTATAGAATCATCAACAACCAACACAGAAGTCCGTTTATTTTTCAGTATTCTTTTGGTTAAATTAACGATATACTCTAGCGATGCAGTAGAATCTTTCAGAACAAAATCAACTATATTCTTTTGAATTAACTTTTGATATAGTGCGATATCAAAATCTCCAGTCATAACGACGGTAGGGATTCCTTTTGCAAGAACATACTCAATCAACTCTGTATCTTGCATATCAGGCAAATAAACATCAAGAAGAGCCAATGAATAATCAGCGTCTATTGCCAGTAAATCTTTAAGTTCAGTAAAACTGCTCACCGTATCAGTTTGTATATCATCTATAGAAGAAGAAATTTTTCGAACCAAATACTTTGCCAGCATTTTTGAATCTTCAACAACTAAAATCTTATCCATTTTATTTTTACCTTCGTACCGTTGTTTATTACACTTGATAACAAAATCGGCTATAGATAAAATAATTTTAGATACATTGCCTCATAATCGTAAATGCCGGTAATCTTCCTGGAAGTTTGATTGGCAAAGTATAGCCACTATGCACGCTTTGTAACTCTTTGTCTGTATTTGTGATGATCTTTTTAAATTCAATCCACCATGTCCCTTCTTTTTTATAAATTTTACCTAGATCATTATCTATAGGGATCATCTCTTCTTGGGGTGGAAAGATGAGTTCTATGGGTCTATTTGGATAGGTTTTGTATTTGCACATGAAGTGTTCACCATCTTCTTGTACAAGTCCACTCACTTCATATGTTCCTTCGCTCATCGCTGTTTCTAAGTTTTGTGTTTCTTCTTTTTCATGTGGTCTTTGGAAAAGATAGGCATCGCTGAATCCTCGATGTTTGGTTGTCAAAAGTTCTTCTTTATATTTTTTGGCATCAAACTTTTTATTATAAAAATCATCAATCGCCATACGATAACTTCGTGCTGTTACCGCGGCATAATATGGGCTTTTTGTACGCCCTTCTATCTTCAATGAATCGATAATCCCACTCTCTAAAATCTCATCTACATGGGCACTCATATTCATATCTTTTGCGTTCATGATATGTGTGCCGGCTTCATCTTGTTCGATTTTAAAAAGTGTTCCATTATCTGGATTTTCTGCATACAGTGTATAGTCATAGCGACAATCATTGGCGCAACTTCCACGATTTGGTACGCGTCCACTTTGTAAAGAGCTGATCAAACACCGCCCGCTAT
>JALULO010000143.1 GCA_027056215.1 Campylobacterales bacterium
TTTTGCGATGGCAAGCATTGTTCATGTCAGTTTACTTGTCAAATATAGCCATGAAATACTTTGGATGTATCTGGTTACTACCGTCATACGAGCTGTTATCATGGGTGCTTTTGCCCTACTTTCAAATAGACAAAAGAGTATGACAGATATCTCTTTTCGATGGTGGAGTGTGTTACTTTTTGCAGGAATAAAAGGAGGTCTTTCTATCGTTATGTTACAGATGTTACCAGAAAACTTTATACACAGAGAACTCTTTGAAGCAATCGTTACAGGTGTAATCTTACTCTCCACGATTACCTATGCCCTGACACTGGTTTTTATCATAAGTTTTAACAAAAAAGCATTTGAACAAGAATATATTCACTAAAAAGGAATCCTCATGGTTATCAAACGCGTTATACTTCCACTAGCATTGTTTATCTATATTGCCATAGAAACATATTTAAAACTACATCAAAGTTCACTTTGTGACCAAACTGGATGTAAACTTGCCGGAGAATTATTGCGATTTAAGCCCATATATCTAAACTATTTAGGTCTTTTTGCTACATCTATACTGATACTTACGGGGTGGCTTTCTAAAAAATCACACTTAGCCGATAGACTTTTTTGGATCACGCTCATGGGTGCACTTGCATTTGAAGCGACTATGATCGGTTATCAATACTTTGCAAATCCAGCACTGTGTCTATTTTGTCTAGGTGTTTTTAGCGGACTGCTTTTGATTACGCTCTTTAATGCACCGAAAAAAATATTATTTGCCATTGTACCGATAGTGGCTATCTTTACGGCACTTTCAACACTTTCCATCGCAAAAAACCAAAGTTTCATAACAAAAGATGGGAACTATCTTATCTATTCAGCAACGTGTCCACATTGTCAAAAAGTTAAAAAGTTCCTTGCCTCAGAAGATATCAACTACACACCTCTTCCCATCACCGAACCCTCAACCCAAAAAGCAATCAAATATCTAGGCATTAGCAAAATACCGATTTGGATACAAAAGCATGGTGTAAACAGAGTTATTTTCGTTGGTGATAAAGCGATCATCACACATCTAAAAACTAAGCCCAAGGATACGGCACAAGAGACATCTCAAAAAGATGAAAATCCTGCTTCAACACAAAGCGTTTTTAATCTCAATACCGATACAGGTTGTAGTGCATCGGTAATCGAAGAAGTTAAATGTAAAGATGAGTGACAACTATATAAATTTTTTCTTTTCATACTTCAGGCATTTTTTAAAATGCCGATATGTAGCACATAATAAGAAAACTATTCGAACAGGGTTATGATGAAAAAACAACAAGAAAATGAAATATATAATAATTTAAAATCACTTTTTCGTCTGTTCCTTGCTAGCCTCATTATCATTGGCGGACTCAATTATATATTTAGTAAAATGATTAATGATCTTAATCAACAAACTAAAAATCTTGAAACAAAAAAATTGATTGAAAGTAAAATTGCGACTACTTTAACAAGTATGCGCGAAGATATTTCTGATATCTTTATTTTAAAACCAAGTGAACAACATAAACATTATTTTAAATATAAAATTTATGAGAAACTAAGCCGTGTTAAATTGGATCTTCACATTCTAAAATCTGGGGCAGTATTTAAAATAGGAGATGATCTCCAAACCAGGATATATAGACCAAAAACATATGGTCAACAATATGAAAATTTTAATAATTTAGCACTTTCAGATATGGAACAATCTATAAAATTATTTTTTCTTGCACTTCAAGATTTTAAAGAAAAACTTCTTATCGATAAAAATGCATATATATCTGACCTAAATTATCTCCTCAAAGAGATGCAAAAGAACAATAATACACTTTTAAAACAAACTAATTACCATATTAAGAAAGTCAACGATGATATCAACAGAAAAACACAACAATATATAGGATATGAACTCCTTGCCATAATCTTTGTCATAGCTTCACTCTTTTATCTTAGCAATATTATCAGTAAGCAAATCATCAATAATAGTAAAAAACTAGAATCAGCAAAAAAAGAAGCGCAAAAAATGGCACTTAAAGCTAAACAAGCCAGTTTAGCAAAGTCTGAATTTTTAGCAAATATGTCCCATGAGATACGAACACCCCTAAATGCCATACTTGGCTTTATCGATCTTTTAAAAGAGAAAGAAAGAGATGAGGAAAAATTAAAATACATTAAAACTGTACAAAATTCATCAAATTCTCTTTTAGGTATTATCAATGATATTCTTGATTTTAGTAAGATTGAAAGTGGCAATCTGCAAATAGAAGAAATCAATTTTAACACTTTAGATGAATTTGATACCCTAGCAGATCTTTTTCGTGCAAAAGCATCTGAAAAAAGTATTTCACTCACAATGCATATGGATCAAAATATGCCAAGTGCTTTGGTCAGTGACCCATTGAGAATCAAACAAGTTATAGCAAACCTTCTTTCCAATGCGATCAAATTTACACCACGAAACGGTCGTGTCATATTACATATATCTTATAGTAATGCACATTTAAACGTCAGTGTTCAAGATACGGGTATTGGTATAGCAGAAGAGAAACAAGAAAAAATCTTTCAAGCATTCTCTCAGGCTGAAAGTTCAACAACCAGACAATTTGGTGGTACAGGATTGGGTCTCTCTATCTCATCAAGATTGATCACTATGCTCGGTGGTAAATTAAAGCTACAAAGTAAGCCCAAAGAAGGTAGCAAATTTTATTTTTCTATTCCTGTAAAAGCTGGAACTTTTACACACCATAATGTAAAACATGATTTAGACGATTTATCCCTTGAAGGAAGGCATGTTCTGGTTGTAGAAGACAATAAAGCCAACCAAATGTACATGAGTTTATTGCTGAAAAAATTTCATATCACATTTGACATCGCAAATGACGGTGTCGAGGCGATATTGGCTTTTGAGCACAAAAAATTTGATTTAATTTTGATGGATGAAAATATGCCTAATCTTAACGGTATAGAAGCTACCAAAAGAATTTTAGCGATAGAAAAGAAGAAAAACCTTATCCATACTCCCGTTATTGCTTTAACGGCAAATGCATTAAGTGGGGATCGTGAACGTTTTATAGAAGCAGGGATGGATGAGTATTTAACAAAACCTATAAATAAAGAGAAACTATTAACTGTTTTTAAAGAATTTATGAGTAACAAGGAGAGTACCGTATGTTAGACATATCAAAAATTTCACAAGAACTTGGATTTGAGCGTGAGGAAGTCTTGATGCTTTTAGAAATGTTTATGGAATCAGCTATGCAAAGTATGCAAGAACTCAAAATAGCTTTAGAAAATGCAGATTATATCGGCATAAAAGAACACGCCCATGCTATCAAAGGAAGCTCTGCAAATCTCATGTTAGATGAGATTTATAACTTATCTAAAGAGATAGAAGAAGCAGCCATATTTAAAACAAAACTTGATTATGGTGACAAGTTTACAAGACTCTATCATGCTTTAAAAAATTTACAGAAAATGGAAACAGCATAATGGCAAAGATACTTATAGTAGATGATATTGCAGTCAATCGCATGACAATCAAACTCTCTTTAAAAGAGCAAGGATATCACTTTTTTGAAGCGTCAAATGGTCTTGAAGCAATAGAAATAGCAAAAGCACAGAATCCAGATATCATACTCATCGATGCGATGATGCCAGTTATGGATGGTTTTGAAGCAACAAAAGTTATACGTAAGATTGAGGAGATACAGCGTATTCCAATCTTGATGATTACCTCGTTGGAAAGCAAAGATGATAAAATCAAAGCCCTTAATTGTGGTGTTAATGACTTTATCAGTAAAGCATTTGACAAATCAGAACTAAAAGCGAGATGCCATGCCTATATAGAATTGGCAAATTTAAATAAAAACTATATTTTAGCGACAAAAAATGTAGTTTCCAACTTGCCAAATAAAGTGAAATTACTCAAAGATATACAACATACTAAAAATGAAAAATCACTATTTTTAATCGATATGGACAATTATACTGAAAATGAAAATTTTTATGGTCTGAGTATTGCTGAAAATCTAGAAAAAATTTTTATCCAATATTTGATCCAACAGTGTCTAATTTTACACGATCACTATCAACTTTATCATATAGCAAGTGGGAAATATGCTGTTCTTTTTGATGATACTTTTGATCAAAGTGACGATAATGCTGAAACATTCTGTGCAAATCTCATTTCAGCCATCAAACATCATCATTTTCAATACCAAGACTATAACTTTGATATAAATATCACTATGGGCTATATGTATGGAAATGAGCATCTTTATGAAGATGCCAATACGATGCTTGCTCTCGCACAAAAAGAAAAATATGAGTTCATGGTAAATACTAAAAGGATTACTACTTTAAAAGAAAACATCAAACAAAATCTTTTTACATTGCAAAGTATTAAATATGCATTACAAGAAGATAAAATAGAGCCATTTTTTCAACCTATATATAACAATCATACAGACAAAATCAAACGATATGAAGCCCTTATAAGGATGCATGATCATAAAAACACTCTTATTTATCCTTATCCTGTATTTTTAGATGTTGCAAAACAGGGAAAACTCTATCCTTATATTACAAAAGTTTTGATTGAAAAAGTTATGGATAAACTTAGAGAAGAAGATTGTGAAATATCTATCAATATCTCATCGCTAGATATTGAAGATAAAATCATGCAAGCCTTTATACTTGATGCTTTTGAGAAAAATAAAGATATAACACATAAACTCATCATTGAACTTTTAGAAGATAAAGAAACAAATTCTTACGATGAAGTCAATAAGTTTATCAAAACAGTTAGAAAATATGGTATACAAATAGCCATAGATGACTTTGGAAGCGGTTATTCAAACTTTATACGTATTATCGAGTTTGCTCCAGATATCATCAAAATAGATGGATCACTTATTTGCGACATTGCGACATCAGCAGCATCAAGACAAACAGTTGAAACAATCAAACTTTTTGCTGATAAGATCAATGCTAAAATAGTAGCAGAATATGTTGAGAATGAAGAAATATTCAATATCATCAAATCACTTGGAATAGACTATGCACAAGGTTTTTATATCGGTAAAGCAGAACTCAAACTCAGAAAAACACCTCTCTTTGAAGAAGCTTTAGCAACAGTGGCTCACTAAATCCTTCATCTGTGTACAAAAGTGAATCACTGTTTCATTGTGATGCTTTTGTGCCCCTTTGGTTAAGATAGTGAGCTTATTTTCCATCATTTTACATACTTCTCTATCTGGAAGATGTTTTTGCAATGCTTGTAAACGAAACTGATCCATCGCTTGATAAGAAAATGAAAGTTGTTCATGATCACCTGCATATTTTGTCGTAAGTGCTTCATCAACAAATCCTACAGGATACTTTTTTAAAATCCTAAGCCACATATCATAATCTTCACAAACAATCAACTTCTCATCGAAAAGTCCAATATCATCCACTATCTTTTTATGAAACATGACCGTTGAAGGAGCAATCTTACAAAAATCAAGATTTTCATAAAAACAAAAGCCTTGCGGTTTTTGATGTTTACGTTTTTGTTTAACCATCTTATCATCACGCATCCAGACTTCTGCGGTATGAGAAAAAAGAATCTGGGGATTTTGTTTGTGATATGCCACTTGAAGTTGGAGTTTATCTTCTCTCCAAACATCATCAGAGTCCAAAAAGGCAATCCACTTGTTTGATGCATGAACAATACCCATATTCCTTGCAGCCGAAACGCCTTTATTTGGCTGAGAGATGATTTTAACTTCAGGAAAATGGCTCTGTACCATCTGGCATGTATCGTCTGTTGAACCATCATCCACAACAATGATTTCATCAGCCCTGTAAGTCTGACTTAAAACAGACTCCACCGCCCTTGGTAAAAGCGCAACACGGTTATACGTGGGAATGACAACGGTAATTTTCACTTATTTTTTAGTAACTTTTGAAAAATACAACCACAACAAGGCGATTAGTGTTACCAGTATCAGCGGTAAGATCCATGGATTTTCTTTAATCTTTCCAAAGAGATCAACAATTTGCTGTCCTCCTTTATAACTCAACAATCCAAAAAAGAGTGAAAAAAGAAGTGAAGCTGGTGCATTTAAAATCCCAAATTTGAGAAAACTATATTTAGATAATCCCATCGCAATAGGTACTAAAGTTTTAACACCATAGATAAACTTTTGTACAAACATGACTAAATCACCATATTTTCTGATCAAAAGAGATGAAAGTGCAAATTTTCGTCTGTGATTTTTCATGTAAGGCTCTACCATCTGTTTGTTATAACGTGCCATATAAAATAAAACCATATCACCAATATAGTTTGCAACCGTTGCCACAGCGATAGAAACAGTGATATCCATCTTACCAAGATAGGATAATGCTCCAGCAGCTACAAGTCCGAAAAAACCACCCCCAAGGGAGTATATAAATAGGGCTATATAACCATACGTAGACAATTGTGTTAAAAGTTCTTGCATTAATCCTCTTTCTTGTTTGAAAATGTTGTAGCGAAATGTCCTTCATTTGCCATCAAAGTGCCAAGTGTACCTTCTTGAATAATATGTCCATGTTCGAGAACATAGATATAATCGGCCATCTTGATTGTACTTAATCTGTGTGCGATTATTATAGTAGTTCTTTCTTTTAAAAAGGATTCTATCGCATCAAAAAGGATATCTTCTGTGGTAACATCAAGGGCAGATGTCGATTCATCCAAAATCACAACATTTGGATCAGCGATAATCATGCGAGCGATGGAGATACGTTGTCGCTGACCACCTGAGAGTTTGATACCGTTTTTCCCAACAAGCGTTTGTAATCCATCATCAAGCGTTGCTAAAAAATCTCCAAGCTGTGCAACTTCAAGTGCTTTTTGAATCTTCTCATCACTCACTTCTTTACCAAAAGTGAGATTAAAGTGAATCGTGTCATTGAAAAGCATAGGATTTTGCAATACCAGATAGACATGATCTCGTATCACATCAAGTCCTATATCTTTAAAAGAGACTTTGTCATACATGATATCTCCGTGATCGGGCTGATAAAAACCAACTATCAGTTGTGCAAGTGTCGTTTTTCCACTCCCACTTGCCCCAACAATCGCCACTTTACTTTTTTGTGGAATATGTAAAGAGATCATATCTAAAATATTTTTACCTTTTTGATACGCAAAAGAGACATCTTTGAGGTCGATCTCATTGGTACACGTTTGGCTAAAAGGATTTTTCAGATGTTTGTAAGAAGGTTCTTTTTCAAGATCAAAAATCGCATTGATACGTTTGAGTGCTGCATCGGCATTGTGGTAAGCATACTGCATATTGATAATCTCATTGATTGGCTGCATAATAACCCACAAATAACCAAAGATAGCAAGCATCAAACCAATAGATAAATCAGAATATGCAACCATCAAAATACCAGCGGCTCGAAATATTTCAAACCCTGTTAAAAAAATCATATAAGAAGCTTTTGACGCAACTTCTGCCTTGTATTCAAACGCGATACCACGCTCTTTAATCTCTTTTGCTAGCACTACTAACTTCGTAAAAAAATGTACCTCACTGTTTGACGAACGTACTTGCCAAAACAGATCGAGTGTCTCACTTAATGCTTCTTGAAACGAGGCGATAATAGCATTTTCTTTCTTTTTCAGTTTTGAAACTTTTCGTGCCATTTTACCCGTTAAAAAAACAATAAAAGGATTAAAAAAGAGAATGAAAAGTGCCAATTTCCAATGAATCCATAAAAGAATAACAGCAACTGCAATCACCATCAATACAGAGATAACAAGCTTACTTACAGAACTAGAGATAAAGGCATCAATCGTATTAACATCTACAATACTTAAAGAAGCAAGTTTTCCACTACCAAAATTTTCAAACTCTTTTAAACGTACTTTTTCAATATGTTTAAGTAAATCTTCACGAATTTTATACGTTATATTCTTAGAGATGATCGTAAAGAACCAACTTTGAATGACACTAAATATAAAAAACAGCGCACGCAAGAGAAGTGTTATAATTAGAACCACTACAACGTAAAACCAAGCAGCGTGTTGTGAACCACCAAAAAGTGTATCGATTATATGGACAAGATGCGAAGGTTTATGCAAAAGCACTTCATCCACTAAAAGAGGCATCAAAAGCGGGGCTAAGGCACTAGCTGTAGCGGCAAATATTGCAATAATATTTGCGATAAAAAGCTCTTTTTTATATTTTCTGATATCTTTAAAAATATCAGAAAAAGTATATTTTTGCATAATCTAAACTAAGTTATCTGGCGTAATCTACAGCACGCGACTCTCTGATAACATTGACTTTGATATCTCCTGGATACTGTACTTTACTCTCAATCTCTTTAGCAATCTCTTTGGAAAGAAGCACCGCTTCATCATCATTGATAAGCTTTGCATTAGCAATAACACGGATTTCACGACCAGCATTGATTGCATATGCTTGTCGTACACCTTTTTTACTGGTTGCAATATTTTCGATATCTTCTACACGTTTTAAAAAGGCTTCCAAAACTTCACGTCTAGCCCCTGGACGGGCAGCTGAAAGCGTATCAGCAGCACAAACCGCAGCAGATTCAATCGAATTTGCATCTTCGTGTCCATGGTGTGCATAAATCGCATTGATGACTACTTCGTGTTCATTGTAACGTTTACAGATGTCCGCTCCAAGATCTACATGACTTCCTGCAAAATCATGGGTTAATGCTTTACCGATATCATGCAGTATTCCCGCACGACGGGCAAGTTTCTCATCACCACCACATTCAGCAGCGATAATCCCTGCAAGATTGGCAACTTCTAAAGAGTGCCCAAGTGCATTTTGTCCATATGAAGCACGAAATTTTAACTTACCGATAAGTTTAATAATTTCTGGATGCATACCTGTGATACCAAAATCAAGTAAGATATTTTCACCCTCTTCATAAATATTTTGCTCAAACTCTTCGGTTACTTTTTTATAGATATCTTCAATTCGTGCTGGTTGAATACGACCATCTTCTATCAACTCTTCTATCACTTTTGTAGCAATAGCACGACGATAAAGATTAAAACTGCTGAGTATAATCACATTTGGCGTATCATCTATGATCACATCAACCCCTAATTTCATCTCTAAGGCTTTGATATTTCGTCCCTCTTTTCCGATGATTCGTCCTTTGATATCATCGCTTGGGAGGTTGACCGTATTGATCAGTCTTTCAGCTGCAAAATCACCGGCAAAGCGTGTTGTAGCCTGTGCAAGGATATAATTTGCATTCTTTTTACCTTTATCTTTTGCCTCTTGTTCATATTTTCGGATGATATGTGCAATCTGTGCACGCGCATGATCTTCTGCCCGTTTAAGTACGATATCTTGTGCTTCAGACTTTGTCATACCTGCTGATCTTTCAATCAACATATCTGCATCTTCCAACTTGATTTTTAGTTCAGTTTCAAGTGTTTTTATCTCTTCTTCAAAACTTTTTAATTCATTTTTATGTTTTTTAATTTCATCTTTCTCAAAAGTGATATTTTTCAACTCTTCTTTAAAAAGTTCATTTAACTCTTGGTCTTTTTTCTCAAGCGTAGCAAGCTTCTGTGAATGTTCTTCAAAAAGCTTTTGCTTTTTCGTATCAAAAGCCTGTTTTGCTTCAAGTTCTAGATCTTTGGCTTTGATTTTCGCCTCATTTAGCAACTTTTCTGCTTCATGCTCGATCGTACTAGCTTTTGCTTTTGCCTGTTCTAAAAAACCGCTTAGTTTTGCATTATGTAATCTATTTGCACTAAATGCGGCGATACTACCACCTAGAAGTGCTCCTCCAGCTGCAATGATTATTTCTGTTATCATATTTTCTACCTCTAAATATAGTCTCTTTAGGGGTTATGTAAAAATCTGCTTCTATATCGTAACTATCCGTAACAATATCTTTTGTAACACATTTTTTTCGTTGTACAAAAACAACTGTTGGCTTTTTTATCAGTTTTTCGAAAAATCTATCATACATCCCTTTGCCAAAACCAACTCTTTTACAATCCCCGTCAACCCCTACAACAGGTACTATAATCATATCTACATCTTTTATCTTCATGTGGCTTTTGGGCGATTCATATATACCATACATGTTACGCGTTAAAGGTAATCTGTATTTTATCATTTTAAAACTTTCTTTCACTATAAAAGGAACAAATATCTTACATTTAGATCTATAATCATTCATCATGTTTTTTAAATCAACTTCTATCTTCATCGGTAAATATACCAATATCGATTTAGGCTTTTTCTCTTTTACCAAACATTCAATAGATCTGGCAATAAGTTTGTCTTCAATATAAAATTTTTTATGTGAAATACGCTTTAAATCACCTAAACAACTTTTTCTAAAACTTTTTTTATCCAAAATATAAGCCCCACTCTACTATAATCTTTTTTATTATTTTATCATAAGGATATATATGTTTACAAAAATAACAATTTTCTTTTTCATTTCTATGCTTCTTTTAACTGGATGCGAAAGAAAACATAAAGAAGCACCGGCGAAAGAGCAAGCACCAAAAGTGGAAAAGCAACAAAGCAAAGCACCAAGTACGATTACACTACATACAACATCTGGTAAAAATATTTTGCTTACAGCAACACCAAAAGGTATTTTATTTGGAGGTTATGAAGGTAAAGTTGTTATGCTTGACTTTTTTGCGACGTGGTGTCCCCCTTGTCGTGCAGAGATACCACACTTAGCAGACATACAAAATGCGTTTAAAGACAAAGTTCAAATCATCGGTATATTGATGGAAGAGAATAAAGAAGATATCGATATACAAAAATTCGAAAGTGATCTAGGCATCAATTTTCCAGTGGCTAATTCACCAGCTAACTTTTCTCTTTCAGACGCACTAGGAGGTATCAAAAGTTTACCAACTATGGTTATGTATGATAAAGATGGTAACTATTTTACACACTATGTAGGTGCAGCACCTCAGGAAATGATTGAAGCTGACTTAAACAGAGCTATAGCGAAATAATGTTCAACTTTTTTAAAAAAACTGCACAATCTATAAGAAATATTACACCAGCAAAACAGCAAAAAATCTCAAAAGAGCAACTGGAAGAGATTTTACTCGAAGCTGATGTAACCTATGAACTTGTAGAAGAGATTATTTATTATCTGCCGCCCTCTGAAAATGTTTCAAAAGAAGCACTGCGTAAAGTGCTTTTGAGTTATTTTATAGAACCGATTAAAAGTCAGGAAATTACAGATAAACCATTTGTCGAACTTGTTTTTGGGGTTAATGGGGCAGGTAAAACAACAACCATCGCCAAACTTGCTTTTAGATACAAAACAAATGGTGAAAGTGTACTTCTTGGAGCAGCTGATACCTTTAGAGCGGCTGCTATTGCACAACTTCAAACATGGGCCAAAAAGCTAGATATCCCAATCGTAGCAACCAAACAGGGACACGATCCATCTGCTGTTGCTTATGATACCATCAGTTCTGCTATTGCAAAAGATATTGACAGAGTCATCATCGATACAGCAGGTCGTCTGCATACACAATCGAATCTTGCAAAAGAGTTACAAAAAATTGTGCGAATTTGTGATAAAGCAAAAAGCGGTGCTCCACATAGAAAGATTCTTATCCTTGATGGTACACAGGGTAACTCTGCTATCAATCAAGCCCATGCATTTCATAAGATGATCGGTATCGATGCACTTATCATCACCAAACTTGATGGGACTGCAAAAGGTGGTGCACTTTTTTCTATCGCAAAAGAGATTCAAAAACCTATCCTTTTTGTGGGCATAGGAGAAGGTAAGGCAAATCTTATCCCTTTTGTTAAAGAAAATTTTGTAGACTCTTTATTGGATGAAATCTACGCCTAATGGCAAAGAAAAAATCACTCTTTGAGTGTCAAGCGTGTGGCTACCAAAGTGGCAAGTGGATGGGAAAATGTCCAAATTGCGGTGCATGGGATGAGTTTTTAGAATTAAACGAAAACCAACAAGAAGTCCTTAAAGCCACATCTGTCAAAGTTACATCTAAACAAAAAGCTATCCCTATTACAGATATCAAAGAAGAGAGTTTTAGTAGATTCTCTTCCAATGACAGTGAACTTGATCTGGTTTTAGGTGGTGGCATTGTACCTGGTTCTTTGACGCTTATCGGAGGAAGTCCAGGGGTTGGAAAATCAACATTACTTCTAAAAATAGGTGGAAATTTAGCAAAAAGTGATAAAAAAGTACTCTATGTTAGCGGTGAAGAGTCTTTAGGGCAGATCAAAATACGTGCCAATCGCCTTGATGCCAATCACCAAAAGCTTTATCTACTCTCCGAAATCAAACTTGAAGATGTTTTCAATGAACTTTATAAAGAAGATTTTGAAGTACTTATCATCGACTCTATCCAAACGCTCTACTCTGAAAAACTGAGCTCTGCTCCCGGAAGTGTTTCACAAGTACGTGAAATTACGTTTAATCTGATGCGTTATGGAAAAGATCAAGATGTTGCTATTTTTATCATCGGGCATATCACCAAAGAGGGATCGATAGCGGGTCCTAGGGTATTGGAACATATGGTTGATACGGTTTTATACTTTGAAGGTGATGCCAATAGAGAACTGCGAATATTGCGTGGTATCAAAAACCGTTTTGGTTCAACCAGTGAAGTGGCGATATTTGAGATGCGTAAAGAGGGATTGATCAGTGCAAAAGATATCTCTAAAAAATTTTTTAGTCGTGGTGAAGCCGGAATCGGATCTGCAATCACAGTTGTCATGGAAGGTTCACGTCCTATTGTGTTAGAGGTACAAGCACTTGTTGCACAAAGCGGCTACCCAAACCCCAAACGAAGTGCCACAGGATATGAACTCAATCGTTTAACCATGTTACTAGCACTACTGGAGAGAAAGCTTGATTTACCCTTTAATGAATATGATGTTTTTGTCAACATCGCCGGTGGTATTAAAATAGGTGAAACAGCTGCGGATCTTGCTATCATCGCTGCGATTATCAGTAGTTTTAGAAATCGTGCTGTAAGCAAAGATACGATTTTTGTCGGAGAGGTATCTCTTATAGGGGATATCAGAGATATTTATAATCTTGACATTCGATTAAGAGAGGCAAAAACTCAGGGATTCAAAAGGGCAATTGTGCCAAAATTACCTATAGAAAATATAAAAGATATCAAATGTTTTGAAGCAACAGAAGTTTCAAAACTCATTGATTGGATGTAAAGGAAAAAGATGTCAAAAAATGCTTGTATCAAAGCTTATCACGAAATGGAAGAGAGATATTCAAAACTCATACTCGAATACCATGATTTAGAACAAAAAGAAAACATTTTTAATGCTGCAAATGATATGATTAAAAAATATAATATTTATCCCACTAAAATCATCACACCTAAAGGAGAATTCCAAGGTGATTTTTGTTTAGAATTTCACGATGATTACGATAGAGACTCTTTAGCTTTTTTTGAAGACTTAATCAGAACACTCAATGTTGATCATTGTGAATTAGGCTAATATGAGTACACGATAACGTGAAAAGAGGTCTTTTAGATTTAACACTTTTGTATTGTGGGTGTTACTGGTTTGTGACATTCACAGTGACTGTATTACTCACTTGGGTAATCGGTCTTGTGATGCATGCATCAATTCTATCTATAACTTTGTTTATGATAGGTGTAATTGCTTTTATCTGGGTAAGTTGGCTTTACTTTGTCAAGCTTGGTGCAGAATATCGTAAAGACTTTTTCAAACTTCTTGAGAAAAAAGGTGTTAAAGATGCGAAACTAGAGTGTCCGGAAATCAAAGCTTTTCAAGTTCCAAAAGTCACCCAAAAATGTCCACGTCAACGCAAAAAAGATGCACCTATGGCATACACAATCTCTTTCTTCTATCTGTGTAAAGAGTCAATCACTATCTATACAAAATGTGCACATTTCCATATCTTTAAAGTAGAAAAAGCAAAAGTTCCAGGTTCTATATTTATCCCAAAATATAAAAACAAAGAAGCTTGTGGCGATATTTTAGAGTATTATTATTACTATATTCAGCGTGTGGAATTTGCAAATAATGAGATTGTTTTTTATTTTGCAGATGGATCATCAAAATCATTTCCTGTGGCGAAGAAACAAGCCACACCTATCATCAAAGAGATACGAAGTCACTTACGCGCAACGGCGCAACGTAAGATGCTACACGGTTATAGAGAACCCCTCGATGTCAGGGTACATGGTCGTGTCAAACATACTAAGGAATGATACTTTTACATCATTCCTCGGTACACTTAATGTAATTCTTCGTTAAGTTTCACTTCTCTCGTACTTCTAAACCCTTTGATTTCACCGGTGATACTATCTTGTCTGAAATGAATCCCATTTAGTCCAGCCAATGTAGCACCTTTAAAAATATCTGTATCCGCACCATCCCATTGAGGATTTGCTTCTTTTATTTTGTTATATTCATCCGTATCGATTAAAACTTTTGTACCTGCCAATATAGCAACTCCTGCATCTACGATACAACCATCACCCAAAGGAATACCCGTAACCGAGTTTGCTCCTAGAAGCGTATTTTGACCGATAGAGATAGGATTGCCATCAGTTCCACTTAAAACACCAAGGATACTTGCTCCACCACCAACGTCACTACCGCTTCCAACGATTGCAGAAGAGCTGATACGCCCTTCTACCATAACAGGACCTGTTGTACCTGCATTGAAGTTGATATAACTAGCACCTGGCATAACCGTTGTTCCAGGGGCTAGCTGTGCACCCATACGAACTTTACTAGCATCAAGGATTCTGGTATTGTCAGCTGGTATGATATGTTGTAAAAATCTAGGAAATTTATCAACAGAGTCGATCTGAGGATACATCCCATCTACCTTTAATGAGATCTCATTTTCTCTAAGCCATGAGAGTTCAATCGGCATATTGCCACTCCATGCGACATTTTCAAGTATACCAAATGCACCATTGAGATTGATTTTACGTAAAGCTGCTTTACCTGTTGAAAGAGCATAAAGCTTAAGATAAACACTCTCAACAGATTTTGGTGCATCATCTTCAAAAACAAATACTACTTTAAAAGATTGTGCATCATCTACAACATTGGATTCAAACAAATCAGCGATTGCTTTAATAAGCTGTACATTTTTATGTGCATCACCTGTCGCTTCAGCTATATATGGAGCAAAAAGCGCCATTGCATTATGCACAAATTCTTTAGAAATATTTGCAATAAATTCACTTCCACTACTATCAATTTCTATACCACTCTCTTGTAGTGCTGCCATAAAGACAGCAGCAGAACCATAGTTTTCATTCCAGTTTATAACAGGATATGTAGCCTGCAATATTTTTTCAGAATTTAACTGTCCTCTATCTACTCTTGCGATACCAAATCCAATAGGATCCCTATAAGTGTCATTTTTTTTATAATCCTCAACAAACTGCGCAAACGCTTCTGTCGAATCAAGTGCTTTTATTGCCATACATTATCTCCTTTTGTTATGATTTCGATTTCTATCACCGCCACGACTATCACCATCACGTCTACGTTTATTATGACCTCTATTGTTGTAACCACGATTACGACTTTTGCCTCTTTTTTTGCCATCATCATTTTTAAATCGTTCAAAAAGACGTTCTACCTCAGCACTGTTCATGCCTATCTTATCGGATCCAGCAATGTCGTTTGCGCTATACATTAAAGAAGCTAGTTTAAGTGCTATATCTTCATCAACAAACTCTTTTTTCAAATCATCTACAAAATCTCTAGCAAGATCACTGATCTCTTGTTTAGCTACTTTATCCAGCATCGAACTTTTTTGACGCATTTGAACATCTGCAATATTAGGAATCACTTTTGATTCAAGCTGACTTCCAACATTTTTTTGAATCTTTTTCAAAGAGTTAAATTCATGCGGTGTTACAATCGAGATTGCAAGTCCATCTTTACCCGCACGTCCGGTTCTACCGATACGATGAACATAACTTTCAGAGTCAAATGGTATATGATAGTTAAAAACATGGGTAACATTTTGAACATCTAAACCACGCGCTGCCACATCTGTTGCAATCAAAATCTCAAGATCATTACGTTTAAATGCACGGATTACCTCTTCTCTTTGACGCTGTTCCATATCTCCGTGTAAACCTTTGGCAGAATACCCTTTTGAAGAAAGAAATGTACTCAAACGATCTACCTCTCTTTTGGTACGACAAAAGACGATTGATTTATCAGGATTTTTAAAATCCATCAAACGAATCAAAGCATCATCTCTCTCACTTTCTTTAACAACATAATAATTTTGCTTGATATTAACATTGGTTACCTCATTTTTGGTGATGGTTACAAACTCTGGTCGGTAAAGAATCGTTTTAGAAAGTTCTCTGATAGCAGGAGGCATAGTCGCTGAGAACATAAGTGTTTGGCGTGGTGCATCAAAATAGGTAAAAATCTCTTTGATATCATCTAAAAATCCCATATCCAGCATCTCATCAGCTTCATCTAAAACAACAAATTTTGGTTCGATGTTGATTTGACCATTGCTCAAAAGATCTAAAAAACGCCCTGGTGTTGCAACAACTACCGCTGCATTTTTAACATGTTTGATCTGTCTTGTGTAAGAACTTCCACCATATACTGTGGCAGTATTGATTCCAAGATACTTACCAAAACGAAAAATTTCATCACTTACTTGTGTCGCTAACTCTCTAGTTGGCACAATTACAACTGCTTCGACACCGCCATCCAGTGAAAGCATATTTAAAATCGGTAAACCAAACGCTGCTGTTTTACCCGTTCCTGTATGCGCTTGTGCTACGATATCTTTTCCCTCTAAAACGATAGGCATCGCTTCTTTCTGTACAGGACTAGGCTCTTTAAAGCCAGCATCATCAATCGCCTTTTGCAATTGATCTTTAAAGTTAAATTCTTTAAATGTCATTCATTCTCATTTCATGTTTGATACTGTGATAAATCATATTATTTTACAATTGTTAACGTGTTTTATCGCTTTTGCATACACAAATATTTTGCTCTATAGTTCGTATCAAGTTTATATTTTTAATCTCATCTAAAACACTTAAGTATCCCAGATAGTTAAAAAAGAACCTAGGAAATGTATGCTGTATCTTAGAAGGTGCGCGATTATATCTAAATTTTTATGAAATTCATACTAATTTAATCTTAATTTTTAAATTATTATTTTTGAAAGACTTTTTTAAATGAAAACCTATTTTTACTTCGTAATAACGCCAGCTTCTCTTTACACTCTAAATAGTATTGACCATTAGGGAAATGGTACAAATACGATTCATAGGCTGCGATTGTATTATGTTCACAAGCTTCATACCATACTTTATTATCATGCACTTTTACATGTTGTTCACGAATGATAGTATCTATCATTTTGATCGCTTCTTGTTGAAATAGACCACTAGGATAGCTACTAAGATAATTTTCAAAAGATTCTTTGGTATGCTGCATTTTAGCTTTCATCCAAAACATAGTCTCTTTTTCAATAGCTTGTCGTACAGTGAGTATACCTTTGTAAGAGGGATCATCTAAATTGTGTAAATATGATAGCGAATCGGGTACGGAGGTCAGATTGTTTTTATCAATCAGTAAGACTTTTAAGGTATGCATATTTCCTATGCTCTCTGGTAAACTTATGAGCTTATTGTTACCCACGTCTAACTTAACCAAATGTTGCAATTGGCTGATATTTTGAGGCAATGTTGAGAGTCGATTCCATCGAGCCACTAATAATTCAAGATTTTCAAACTCTTCGATCCATGAAGGTAACTGCGTCAACGAATTTCCCAAAAGTGTCAATCTTTTAAGAGATTTCAATCCTCTTAGTGACTCAGGCAAATGATCAAAAGCATTATAGCTGATATTTAAACTCTCCAACTGTGTTAAATTTCCTATAGAATCAGGTAATTGACTCAAAGCATTATTGTCTATTGTCAACTCTTTAAGATCAGATAGGTTTCCAATCCATTCAGGTAATTTTTTCAATGGATTATTGCTAATTTTTAACTTCTTTATAGAGGTAAGATTCTGCATCCACATAGGTAAAGTATCAAGATTGTTGTTACTAATATATAATGCATCTAGGTTTTTGAGATTTTCTATCGTCGAGGGGAAAAATATCAATCTATTATTACTGATATAAAACTCTTTTAAATTTATAAGTTTACTCATCGATTGGGGTATATTTCTTAATTTATTGGAGCCAAGATCAAGCTTTGTCAATTTCTCTAAATCACCAATCCACTCAGGTAACTGTGACAATGTGTTCTTATAAAGACTAAGTTCTTCTAAGTTTTCTAAGTTTTGAATCCATGTAGGTACAACTTCTAGCATATTTGAACCCAAATCAAGAGAAATCAGGTTTTTTAACTCCCCTAAGACTTCCGGCAAATAAGTTAATTCACAATTAGATAAATCTAACTTTTTAAGCGTTCCGAGTGCATATAAATCCCTTGGTAAACGTCTCTCTGCTATATGATGTTTATCTGCCCAGATCATTAACTGTTTGATATTATTAGAAATTGTGGCAGGTGTTGATTTATGAGAAAGTACCTTTTGAATATTATCAAGATATACATCATAATTGTCAAACCTTTCTAATAACTGAATATATGTTTTTTCAATTGTCATTTACACATCCTCTGTCATAGGTTCTTTTAATGCAATCTTCTCAGATTGGTATTGCATCTTTTTTGTTAAATCTTTGACTATGCTCTCTTTATTGTCATTAACATATTCAAAACGATACTGGCGAGTACTCTCATAAAAAGAAAATAATGTTTCAGAGAAAATAGCTTCTGTTTTTCTAAATCGTATGGCTGGAAATCTATGCATAAAATATTGTACTACATTAGGTTGTGTTTCGATCATCTCCTCTGATGCAAAAACAATTGTATAAAACCCCGCATCATAAGCAGCATCAAAAAACTCTTTCATTCTTTTTGTCAAAGAGCTATCTTCCGGAAAATGATCCAGATGTATAAGCAGTAAATCGTATGGCTCTTTTTGCTCTGTATTTTGATTGTATTGACTGAGGGTTTTTTGATCCGAAGATAAAAGATCATGATAACGATGTAAAAGTGTTTTTTCAAGCTTGTTAAAATCCAAAATCGCATCTTCTAACGTCAAAGAGATATGATACACATCGTGCTCTTTAAATTCTGAAAGATAGGCAAAACGTTTTTTATAACTAAAATCAAATACATGCATATTTAATCCTGTATCAGAGGTGACTTCGCATAATTTCAAAGCAACATTTTCTATAAAATTATTTGCATCAGACTCACTTTGTTCATCAAAGATTACACTAAATCCGCCTTTATTTGCCGATAATAGTAATGGTAATGCTATATGATCATCTAATAAATCACCAATATAAATACCCCATGGGAATGCATACTTCTTTTCTGCCATCTTAACCAATTCTCCTTGCCTATAAAAATAGAATAGTACGTTTAAATCGGCATTTCAGAAAAATTTTAAATAGCTAAAATATCTAATGGGTTAAAAGATCTTTAAGACTTTGTTGTACATCTTTTCCTTCTAAGATAAGATAAATTTCTTGTGCGATTGGTGTATATATCTTCTCTTTTTGGACAATATTGTAAACAGCTTTAGTGGTATACACACCCTCTGCTACTTCACCAAGCTCTTCTAAGATTGTATCGAGATCTTTATGCGCCGCCAAACCAAGTCCAACTCTGTAGTTTCTTGACAGTACACTTGTTGCTGTCAAAAAAAGATCACCTGCACCACTTAAACCCAAAAAAGTATCTTTTTTTGCACCAAAATGTGCACCAAAACGTGTCATCTCAACCAAGCCTCTGGCAATAAGCGAAGCTCTGGCATTGTTTCCAAGTTGCAAGCCATCACAAATACCACTGGCTATGGCTATAATATTTTTGTAGGCACCACTGATCTCCGCACCTACGGTATCAGAAGAAACGTAACTTTTTATAAAAGAGGGAAAAAAAGTTGCATATTGGTCTGCAAGTGTCTTATTTCCAGAACTAACCACTATAGCTGTTGGCAAAGATTGTATCACCTCGGCAGCAAAAGAAGGGCCTGAAACAAACGCAAGATTTTCACGGGGGATAAACTCTTCAAAAACTTCATTTAAAAATTTTCCTGTAGCAATCTCTATACCTTTTGATGCGATCAAAAACTTTTGCCCTGTAAATTGCAGTTGCTGTTCCAACCAAACTCTGGCATTTTGTGCTGATATCGCAAATACCAGATACTCAAGCTTTTGAATCTCCTCCATAGAAATAAAATTTGGCAATGCTTTTGTATGTCGTGAACTATAATAAACTTCATGATTTTGGCTAAATGCAAAGCCCAAAGCTTGCCCCCATTTTCCTGCACCGATTATACCTATCTTCATGTGTATAGATCCTTTTTAAATTTTTCTATATTTTTTTCTTCTCCAATGATAACTAAAATATCTCCTGCCTGAATTTTTCGACGTATCTTATAAGTATGAAATCTAAAACGAGATGTTCTTTTAGCACCTTGGATTCCCAATACCATCAAATCATAATTGGCTTCGATATGCGCATTAAACAGTGGAACGTTGATTAAAGAAGAGTTTTCAGGAATACTGAGTTCCACAATCTTAATCTGATTTTTTTGAAAAAGCATTTCATCTAAAATCCTATACACAACAGGCTTTTTTATCAATCTATATATTCGGTTTGCCCCTACGGTATAAGGATTGATATTTTTATTTGCTCCTGCAAGTAACATCTTCTGCTCTTCTGCTTCATCAGCTGCTAAAGAGAGGATAAAGAGGGAAGCATCAAGTGCTCTTGCACTCAATGTTACAAAAAGATTTCTATTAGCATCCTCGCTCACACAAAATAGTGCTTTTGTTCCTTTTGTGATACCATACTTGATCAACTCATCATCATTGTTATAATTGATATAATAGGCATCATATCCATCTGCAATAGCGACATCTGTCATCTCTTGTTTTGTTGTTAATATGACAAATGGTTTATCATTTTTCTGTAACAAACAAGCAATCTCTTTTGCACTTTTAGAGTATCCAAATAGTATTATTTCATGCATCATTAGCCTTCATGCAGATGTAATTTAAATGCTGAGATATCCTCAATAGCACCAATCAGTAATAATATATCTTCACTCATGATAGTAAAATTATCTTTTCGAGGATGGAAATAAAACTTATTTTTCTCACTCTGACGTACAACACCCAGTAACTTAAGTCGATATTTTTTGATACCAATACGTTTTAATGTTGCTCCATCAATATCCATCTCTCTGGTGATCTCAACTTCTTCGATAAGAGGTTCTATATATTCATGGAGTATTTCATCTATCGCACTAAACGCAACAGGCTGACCTAGATGTTCATATGCAGCGATAGCTGCTGATTCATAAGGGAAGACAACATCTTTTGCACCTGCAATATGTAATTTTTCTCTAGCATTAATCTCAACAGCTCGTGAAAAAATCGTAATTTCAGGATATGTAGTTTTAACAGATAAGATGATCGAAAGATTGGTAGCATCATTATTAGTTAAAGCAACGATATAGTTAACCCTGTTTTCCATACGAAGCGACTTTAACAATCCTAAATCACTAGCATCGGCATGTAAAGCTAAAAAACCTTTTTGCTGTGCCTCAAAACATTCATCTTTATTTTGATCAATCAGTACAACATTTTCACCACTAAGTTGCAATTCAGCACTTAATACTTTCCCCATCTTTCCATATCCACAAACCACGATAAATGATTTAAGTTTACCGATTTCATTAAATATCTGATTTGTTTTAATAATCTCCATTTTTTCAGTCATCGAGGTAGTAATAATAGAAGTCATAAAAGAGATAGAAGTAATACCTCCTATAATCAAAAAAATCGTTACAAAACGACCCTCAACAGTAACCGGAGATATATCACCAAAGCCAACTGTAGTGATTGTCACAACAGCCCAGTAAATAGCATCATAAAAACTATTAATATTGGGATTTGCCCCTGTTCCTTCAAAGATATAAATAACAGTAGAAGCAAAAAATACCATAAATGCAAAAAGGATGATCAAGCTAAAAAACTCAAAACGTTTTTCAACAAAAACTCTCAGCAGATCATTGATATTTTCAGTATAGCGAAATACTTTAAAAAGCCTGAACAATAATAAAAATCGTAAAAAACGTAAAAATCTAAAAGATGGTAAAATTGCCAGTAAATCGATAATAGACATAGGAGAAATAATAAATTTAAACTTATGTAAGAATGCAGATTTACATAATTGCCATACATTTAAATTTATCTTTTTATATTCAGCATTTTCTTGTGTCTGAATGATATCTAAATGTGCATCACTAACCACCCATAAACGTGCCAACCACTCCAATGCAAATACTAAAACAGCAAATGCTTCATAAATATAGACCCATAAAGGTAATGTGTTTTTAATCTCTAAAATCAAGATCATAATACTGCTCAAAACCAAAAAAATCATTGTATAATCAAAGTATTTTTTTTCTATGGCACTGCTGTCATTTAAAACTGTATTAACTCTTTTTTTCAGATATTTATACTTTTTTGAGGCTGCCAACTTATAAGCATATGCCAGTAGCCTCTCTTTTAGTATCATGTTAGCTAGATAACTTCTCTTTTATAAGTTTATTGACTAATCCTGGATTTGCAGTTCCTTTACTGGCTTTCATCACTTGTCCAACAAAAAATCCAAATAATTTATCTTTTCCACTTCTGTATTGCTCTACTTTATCTTCATTGGCATTTAAGATTTCATCAATCATACTCAGTAAAGCACCTTCATCACTAACTTGTTTAAGACCAAGCTCTTCAATCACGACATCGACTTCTTTATCGTGTTCCATCAGATAATCTAGCACTTCTTTGGCTGCTTTACCACTAATACTATTATCTTCAATACGTTTTACAACAGTTGCAAGTTTCACAGCATCAACCGGAGAAGTTGTAATTGTCATACCACCTTTTAAACGTCCTTGTAACTCAACTGTAAGCCATGATACAGCATTTTTAGCACTAGCTCCCTCACTAATCATCGCTTCAAAATAGTGCGCCATATCAGCAGAAGAAGTAATGACTGCTGCATCATAAGATTTAATCCCATGTTTTTCTATCAATCTTGCCTTTTTCTCATCAGGTAGTTCAGGAATCTTTTTCCCCTCTTCCATCATTGTATCGGTTAAGATTACAGGAAGCAAATCAGGATCTGGGAAGTAACGATACTCTGCACTATCTTCTTTACCACGCATACTTTTGGTTTCACCTGTGAGAGTATTAAAAAGTCTTGTTTCCTGATAAACTTCATCATCATAGATATCATCTTCCCAAGCATCACACTGTCTCTCAAATTCATACTCTATCGCCTTTTGGATAAAACGAAATGAGTTCATGTTCTTGATCTCGACTCTGGTATAAAGTTTCTCATCGCCTTTTGGACGGATAGAAATATTAACATCACATCTAAAAGATCCCTCCTGCATATTGGCATCACTGATATCAAGATAACGTACGATTGCGTGTAACTTTTTAAGATATAAAATTGCCTCTTGTGCACTACGCATATCAGGTTCACTGACAATCTCAAGTAGTGGTGTTCCTGCACGATTTAAATCAACATGACTCACATCTCCATGATGAATACTTTTACCAGCATCCTCTTCAAGATGCGCTCTTGTAATACCTATCTTTTTTGATGAACCATCTTCAAAATCGATATATAACTCCCCACCTTCAACGATAGGAATCTCAAATTGACTGATTTGATACCCTTTTGGTAGATCAGGATAAAAATAATTTTTACGATTAAAAATAGACTTTTTATGTACCATAGCGTTGACAGAATTACCAAAGAAAATCGCTTTTTTAACAGCTTCCACATTTAAAACAGGAAGTGCTCCGGGAAGCGCTAGGCAAACTGGACAAACATTGGTATTGGGTGCTTCGCCAAAAGAGGTTGCACAAGAACAGAAAATTTTTGTTTTTGTATTGAGTTGGATGTGTACTTCTAATCCAATCACCATTTCAAACATAGATAACCTTTTATAGTAAATATAGTTCTATTTTACAATGTATTGGCTTAATGGATTATATTTATCTGAATCAGTTTAGCGTACACTCACAACACAATTTTTACCACTATCTTTTGCCTCATACAACTTCGTATCAACACTATGCATAAATGTTTCAATGCTCTGATGTTTTTTATACTCAGAAATTCCAAAGCTACATGTAAATTTTGGTGCTCCACTTATTTCAAGTGCTTCTATTTTAGCACGCAGTTTTTGAGCGATTTTAACACCTGTAACTAGTTTTGTATGTGGCAATATGACAACAAATTCTTCACCTCCCCAACGTGCAATCGTATCACTCTTACGAATATTATTTTGTACACATGATGCCAACTCTTTCAAAACAAGATCACCAACAATATGACCATAAACATCATTGACTTTTTTAAAATTATCTACATCAAACATGATAAGACAAAAGTTATTTTTATAACGATTTGAAAGATCAATCTGCTTTTCAAGAATCGTTTCAAATTTTAAACGATTGGCAACTTGTGTCAATGGATCTGTTGTTGCTTCACTGACCAGTGTTCTTCGTTCATGTTCCATGTCGCTAACATCTGAAAAAGTTATAACAACACGATAAATACCATGCAATGTTGTTAGTTTCGCATCAACGATAAAAATATAATCTTCATCATTTTTAGTTATTTTAACCTTATGCGTATGTAAAGGATTCCTTTGTACATACGTTACCCAACTAACATTATCTACCATTTGTCCTAAATAATTTTCTTGCTCATCTTGTTCAAAAAATTCACTGATACACCCATGTTGAACTTTGAAAGCATCTAAAGAATCTACATTAAAAAATTCTAAAAAAGCGCGATTTACTTTTAAAAGTTCATCGTGAGAACGCGTTATAATCATATTGCTCTGAGCATCGATGATAGTCTGTAACTGTTGTTCATTGAAGATAATTTTCTCTATCAATGGATTAACCAGATTTGCCAAATTACTAAATTCGTGAAAACGAAATTCTGAGGGATCCATCATCTGACGTTTTTGCAAAGCTTCCATAAAACGAAGATGAAATCTCTTAAAACTACGTTTTAATTGTACAGAGATAAATTTTGCTAAAACACCAATCATAAAAAAGCCAAAAACAACTAATATAAGCATCTGCGGTGCAGGTAAATATTTTAAATAATTATAAAATGATATTTCATGAGATAACCCCAATGATTTATACTCAATAAAATATTGCAATAACCACAAAGTAGTCAGCATAACAGTGAAAAATACAGCTGTCATTGAAAGTGAAATCATGACAGTACCAAATAACGTTCTTTTTTCTTTCATGGGGAAACCTAATTTAATATATTAAATATATTATATCAGAAATTTAATATATTTAATTAATAATTAGTAAATAAAATAACGAATAGATGCATAACCGTATACTTCGGTCTCTTTGACGTATTCAATGTGTGCAGTAGATATGATACCGCCAAGTGCAAAAACTCTTATTGATGTAGATTGTACAACCTCTTTCAAAAAGCCTATACCTTTTGGTTTACCCTTGTTCGGAGAAGCGAAAATGGGACTTATGGTAACAGCATCAGCTCCCAATATCTGTGCCTTTGCAACTTCTTCAAGAGTATGTGTGCTTATAATCACAAAAAGATTTTTTCTTTTAGCTTTGCCAATCAAATCCATTTGATCAGAAGTGAGATGGATTCCATCAAAACCCAAGTTTTGGGCTATAGCTATTTCTTTGTTTATTAAAATACAAGAAATTTTATATCTTTTTGCATAATCCAAAAAGATTTTGGCATATGAAGCACTATCCATAGAAACTTTATCTCGAAAACATGCGTAATCTATTGTATTTTTCGAAAATACGTTTTGAAGATAAATTTTAAAGGTTTCTATATCATGATAATAGGAAGGATCAGATATAAAATAAGCCTTCATACTTAATTCTTTAGATTTTAATGTGTTGAAGAATGATTATCCCGATCAGATTGATGTTTGTGACTATTTTGTATGGCTGATAGCATTTTTTGTAAAAGAATTGTTTGCTTCTGCTTTTCGCGATAAACTTCCAACTTTAAACTAGCCATTTCAAAAAATATAACCATAAACAAGCCAATACTCGCGCCAAAAAAAGCACCAATTAATGCCATAATCAACCCAAAAGGATAAAAAAGCGTAAAGAAAAGATACGCTCCTATGATAACGGCAGCCCAAGAGGCTCCCTGCATAAAACTAAGTATTTTAACGTAGTTCTTATTCATATATTAAAGTGTTTCATCACTTAACGTAACTGCACCAGCCAAATATACATACGTTAAAATCATAAAAATAAATGCTTGAAGCAATGCTGAAAATGTAAGTAGTGCAAATGGCGCTAATGGTGCGATAAAAGGCGCTAACATAAGGATAACAGCTAAAAACAGATCATCACCTTTGATATTTCCAAAAAGTCTGAACGAAAGTGAAATAATTCTAGATAAATGAGAAACGATTTCAATAGGAAACATTAATGGTGCCAATAGCTTTTCAGGCCCCATAAAATGTGCAAAATAGTGAATAACACCATTTTTTCTGATTCCCTCAAAGTTATAGTATACAAACACAATCAATGCCAACGCCAATGTAAAGTTGATATTACTTGTTGGAGATTCAAAACCAGGAATAATTCCAATCAAGTTAGCAACCAATACAACAAGACCGATTGTTGCTACCAAAGGAAGGTATTTTCTGGCTAAATCTTCGCCAATAACATCTTTTCCCATTGTAATAACACCACCAAGATAACTCTCGGCAACATTTTGTGCGCCTTGTGGAACAATTTGCATCGCACTGATAGCAGACTTTGCGAACCAAAGTACTAACGCAGCAACAAAAAGTGTATGTATCACAATCAAAAAAGTGTGATTTTCCCAAAGTAAACCAAAAAAAGTAAAAACTTCATTCACGGACAGATCCTTTTAAAGCATATAATTTGATGGGATTTTACTCAAATTTCATTTAAGTGTAGCTAAAATCTTCTCTTGACCAATACGATAAAGTGCAAAATCATACTTAACAGGATCATCAACATCAAACTGTTTTAACGTTTGTGTAAGTAAAATAACTGCTTTAAGGTCATAACTTTTACGTTTCAATAGACCAAGTTTTTGTGCTACTTTAAACGTATGTGTATCTAAAGGGATCAAAAGATCTTTTTTCTCTACACTATGCCAAAGTCCCATATCTAAGCTATCTTTACGAACCATCCAACGTAAAAACATATTCCAACGTTTGTACGTTGATGTCGTATTGTGTACGGGTGGTCTTCCAATCAAAAAATGATATCCTCTACTTTTATAATCATATAAATTTTCAAGCCATGATATCAGTGCATACAAGCCATCCAAAATAGAATTTTCAAGCCTATAACCTTGAGAAAAAATATTTTCTAAACTATCTTCTGATTTTGCTCTTCTTAACATGATAAAAAGTCCAATAACATCACGAGAATTTTGAAAACGATAATAATGCTTCTGAAATTTTCTTTTAATCTCTTCTTCACTCTTTGTTAACAAAGAAAAGTCTAAACTCTGCAAAAATTTTACAATCAATCTAGCATTTCCATAAGCAAACAGTGCACAAATCAAAGCAATGTATTCATCTCTATACTCCCGTGCTACCAAGAGTGGATCAGGTTTAGCTATGCTAAGTTCACTGACAACATCTCGTTTCACTACTTCACACTCAAGAAGTTTAAAAACTTCTGATTCTCTCAACTATAAAACCTTCTCTTTTTCATTTGTTTTACTTTGCAAATAATCTGAAATATTGACCAACGAGTAAATCACCAAAAATATCATCAAACCAGGAAAGAAACTAAGCCACCAAGCAATATCTACAACCCCTTTACCCTCACTTAAAATACTACCCCAGCTAATCTGTGGAGGCATAATACCTATGCCCAAAAAGCTCAAACCACTTTCCGCCAAAATCGCACCGCCAACACCAAAGGTAAACGAGATAAAAAAGATTGGTGCTAAAAGTGGTGTAAAATATTTAAGGATGATTTTTAGACGACTCACACCTGAAGCTTTTAAAACTTTGATATAGGGCTTGGAAGAGATAGCAAAACTCTCACTACGAATCAACCTCGCCATCCCCATCCAGCCAGTTACCGAGATAATCAAGATCAAAACCCAAACAGATGCATTCATATAACTGATAAGAGCCAATAAAAGGAAAAAAGTTGGAAAAGTTAAAAATAGATCAATCATGATCACAATCAACTTGTCTGTCGTACCTTTGAAAAATCCCGAACTAACACCTATCACCAAACCTAAAAAACTAGCAATCAATGCTGAACCTACACCTATACTTAAAGAGATCTTTCCACCCTCGATAATACGTGCTAAAAGATCCCTTCCCAACCTATCCGTACCAAAAATATGTTCAGAGGAAGGAGGCAAAAGGATAGCCGTTTTATCAAGCAAATAAGGAGAATGACTATAAACCAATTCTCCAAAAAAAGAGATGAGTATTATCAATACTAAAATAACAATACTATTATATGGCACACGCATCACAACAACTCTTTGTAAACAATAATACACCAACAAGTAAGATGCAATAAAACCGTAAATAACACAGCAGCAGAACCCATATCTTTGGCATATTTTGCCAAGGGATGTATCTCATGCGTCACAAGATCAACTACATTTTCGATAGCAGAATTTAATAACTCAGTTACAATAATGATGATAGCCGTAACAAATAAGATCAACTTACTGCTTAATGTAAGCGGCAAAAGTATAACAGCAAGTAGGATGAAAAAACCAAAAAAGAGTTCTAACTTAAAAGATGTCTCTGTTTTTACTGCTATCAAAATACCTTCTATAGCATACATAGCATTTTTAAATAGAGAATACTTTGGTTTATTTTGCATATATATTCCTAAATATTTTTACAAATCATAGCTAAAAATTCTATCTATTTACATAAGAATTACAAAAAATGGTATAATAAATGTCTTTATTTGGATCAATTAAGACAATATTTATCTTAATTTGTTATAATTCTGGTTCAATTAAAAAAAATTATAATTTAAAGGATATTTAATGGCAACTGTAACATTAAAAGGCGATACTGTATGTAACCTAAGCGGAACTGAAATCAACGTAGGTGACGATGCACCTCAAATCACCGTAGTAAACTCTGCTGGTTTAGCTGACAAAGTAGTCGGTGGTGCACAAGATAACGTACAACTGATCGTTGTAGTACCTTCACTTGATACTGCGGTATGTGCTGCTGAAACAAGAAAGTTTAATGAAAAAGCAGCTGACATCGAAGGTGTTGATACAACTGTTGTTTCTATGGACTTACCATTTGCTGCTGGTAGATTTTGTACAGCTGAGGGAATCGAAAACTTGACTGTCGCTTCAGACTTTAGAAACAAAGATTTTGCTAACGCTTACGGTGTACTTTTAGCGGATGGACCTTTAGCAGGTGTTACTGCAAGAGCGATCTTTGTAGTTGGTAAAGATGGAAAAGTTACGTACAAAGAACTTGTTCCTGAAATCACTGCTGAACCTGAGTATGACAAAGCACTAGAAGCTGCAAAAGCAGCTGTATAAGTTTTAAGGTAAAAAGTGGGATATCCACTTTTTACCCTTTTTGTACTACAATCTCTTTATGAGATTTATCGTTATAGCACTTCATGCGGAAGCAAACCCGATCATAAAAGCTTTAAAGCTAGAGCTAACCCACAAAAAACCTTTTTCTCTTTATGAAAACAAATCAATCAAACTTATCATCAGTGGCATTGGCAATATCAACGCTTCATCTGCAACAACCTATCTATTAACAAAATATCATAGCAGTGATAAAGATATCATCATCAATATCGGTATATGCAGTACATACCATGAAGATGAACCTATCGGTACACTTTATGAGATAGATAAGATTATTCATGCAAATACACACAAAGTTTATCATCTAAGTAAAAAAAGTCATCTCACACAAACAGCATTACTAACATCTTTTGCAACACCACAAAGTAAAAAACATCCAAAGTACCATCTCGCCGACATGGAGAGTATCGGGTTTTATCTTGCCTCAAAAAAGTTTATGAAATATGAAAATATATATCTTTTTAAAATCGTTTCAGATCATCTAAATGATGAGATTTTAAAACATCAAGAAGTTGAAACAATGATAGAAAAACATCTACCACTGTTTCATAAACTGCTAAATACTAAGAACGAGGCGTAAGGAAAAGAAAATAAGTATTTCATCCTTAGAATAATTTTTGACGGCTTACTTTTTCGTATGTCTCTTTACTGCAACAGATGCGTTACCTTTAATTTACTTCACTACTTTAGCTCTATATACCTCTTCCATCATAGCTTTCCAATCTGCATCCAGACTATAAGCCAAACCATCATCTGCATGAATAGCAGGGTCATTTAGCCAGTCAAGCGAAATACGCCCTCCTTTATTGTCAGAGGAAGAAGCAGAATAGAAAATAACATATTTATCACTCTTATCCAGTGCACGTTCCAAGGTTGTTTTCATATCCATAAGACCTACCTTATCTGTAGTATCAAACTCAGGATATGTGGCACTTGCTAAAGGTTCATTTGAAACCATAAAGTCCACATATATCTCTTTAGCCCATGAAGCACGTTCCTCTTGTGGCACGACCCAATGCTGCGTGGCATCTACGACATTGTTAGTAGTATTTAAGGCGATGGTATGTTTACGCCAAGTATAAGCATCATCAAACTGCTTCTGTGTACGAAGTCTGTAGTCTTCACCCATATCATGCAATGTCGCCTGATGCGATAGTCCTTTTTTTAATCCCGTAAACATAGCACCTGCCCATTCATGCTGACGCTCCAGTCCGACATCGACGACAACAGGATGTCCATCGATGCCACGATTGGCTTCTATATGTCCCTCCACAGGAGAATGATAATAGAGTACATCTATAGCGGAATACGCACGCACCATAGCGTCCATGATTTGCTTAAAACGTGCAGTAATCTTGGCTGAATGCTCCGTAAAAGTATGGTTAGGATTTTTATATGCTTTAGCATCATACCATGCATCACCATGCTTATAGTTAATCATTTTAAGGCTCTCATCATCATAAGCTTCATCGTCATAGACAATCCCTCTAAAGCCTAAATTTTTAGCTACTTTAGCTAGAGTTTTAAAGTTTGCTATCACATTGTTCCATACCCCATCATCCCAAAAGTCACCAGGGTAATGCATATTTACGATTAAAAAGTTTGATTTTGTCGGGTATAAATCCTTTACAGCTTTCACTTCATTCCAAATAGAGTCATAAGTTAGTAAGGACGTATTGGACTCCATCACTGTATTGGTATAGGAGTTACCTACCATAGTAAACCCCGAAAAAGGCAAAGTATTGATGTATGCAGCCCTTGCAGCAAAATTATCTGCCATTTCAGGAAGCCAGTGTCCTTTTTGGTAAAGAATCAACTCTTTTTTACTATGTAACTGTGTCACATCATCAGTATGATTGTCAGAGCCAATAGTATCTTTGGATAGTGGTTTAGCAGTACTGTTTCCGCATCCTAAAAAAGATACAAGAGCAAACACAGAGAAAGAGATAATAAGAATTTTTAGCACAGTTCACACCTTTGATATGATCATGATATCAAAATTTTTTATAAATTGCATCAGTAATTGAATAGTTTGCAGATTCTTCAAAACTTTATTTTTATCTGGAATGGTATTTGGGATAATATGACAGAAAAAACATCCTTCAAACAAAATTCTGCTAAAATTTTCTTATGAAAAAGTTTACTTTACTATTCTCTTTTATCCTTCTTATGACACTGCCAGTTTCAGCAAAGTCACGGCAAGAAAATTTTTCTTTGGTAATCAGCGGCGGTATTAGTCTAGGAGCGTATGAGGCGGGATATAACTGGGGACTTTTAAAATACTTGACATATCTGAAATACTACTCCCCACGGACAAATATCAGTATGAAGTCGATTGCAGGGGCTTCGGCGGGAGCGATCAATACATTGATGTCCACACTTGCTTGGTGCCGCAGCAAAGAGGCGTTGGATCTGAACAATACGATCGATGACAATCTTTTTTACCATATGTGGACAGAGGTTGATTTTGAGGATTTGCTGATTGAGAAAAATGGCGTACAAGATCCAAACAATAACACTTCACTTTTTAGCCGTCAAAAGATTGAGAAACAGGCACAGAAGATTGTGCATGAGATGCACCGCCCACTTTATGACAGGGAGTGTCGTGTGCCATTTGGCTTTGCTGTAACTAGAGTAGAACCCAAACGGGTGACGATTAGTGGTATTTCACTGGATAATAAACTTTTCCACATTCCGTTGCGGTTTAAAGCAGATATTGAAGGTCGTGGTGAGGTGTATGATGACAGAAGATTGCAGCAGAGTAATATTATCCATCTTTCTGAAACGGGCAAGGTCAATGACGATGTACTGAAAAAGGCTATGTTTGCCTCCAGTGCATTTCCCATCGCTTTTGAGCAGGTGAATTTGGCATACTGGTACAAAGGTGTTTTGGAAAAGGCACTTTTTCTCGACGGCGGTGTTTTTGACAATGTTCCGCTTGATCTTGCAATTCGACTAGCGGGAAGCAAAAATGGTGATTATATCTTCATGGATCCCAAAAATATACGTCGAAAATATCAACCACTAGGTGCCCGTAAGATGCAACAGTCGCAAAGTAGCCCTGTAAATACAGCCATTGAACTGCTGTTTGAT
>JALULO010000144.1 GCA_027056215.1 Campylobacterales bacterium
CTTGATCGATATCGATATCCAAATAGTACCCGTTATTTGTATTGTCATGCGATATGGATAAGGTTTTGTCAAATGTTTTAAGCTTCTGCTCTATCTTTGCTGCAAACGTTTCAAGTACATGATGATCTGAACCATATAGTTTGATACCAAGGGGTGTTCTGATACCAGTCAAAAGCATATCAATACGCCCTCGAATCGGATATGTCCAAGAGTTGATAAGACCCGGTATCTGCAATCTTTTCTCCATCTCTTTCATCAAAGATGCATAGGTTACACCCTCTGCCCACTGATCTTGTGGTTTAAAAGTCACAATCGTCTCTATCATCGCCAATGGTGCGGGATCAGTAGCACTATCAGCCCTACCCGCCTTGCCAAATACTGTTTTGACTTCTGGAAAACTTTTCAGTATCGCATCACTTTTTTGTGTCAACTCTTTACTCAAATCAATACCTATGCCATAAGGCGTAACCGGCATATACATGAAAGTCTGCTCATTCATCATAGGCATAAATTCCCAGTTTTGTTTTTGATAAAGAGGATAAACCCACGCCAAAAGCAAAACAGCGACAACCAAAACACCATAACGTAACTTTAAAGAGAGTTTTAAGATAGGCACATACAAAATCTGAAACATACGATTTAAAACATTTTTCTCTTCAGATATGATATGCCCTTTGATCAAAAAAAGCATCAAAATCGGTACTAATGTGATCGAAAGTATCGCACCGGCGATCATAGCAAATGTCTTAGTATACGCCAAAGGAGAAAAAAGCCGCCCCTCCTGTCCGCTCAATGCAAAAATAGGTAAAAAAGAGACAACAACCAACATGAGTGCAAAAAAGATCGGTTTACCCACCTGTTTGGCAGACGTTAAAATGATCTCTTTTCGCATACTATTCGAAATATCCCCGTGCTTTTTGATATAAAGATGTATATGTTTATGGGCATTTTCAACCATCACAATAGCCGCATCCACCATCGCACCGATCGCGATAGCGATACCGCCAAGAGACATGATATTTGATCCTATCCCAAAAAATTTCATCAACAAAAAAGTAAAAGCAACCGTAATAGGTAAGATGATGATAATAATCAAAGCACTCCGCAAATGCCATAAAAAAAGAGCAACAACCAACATCACGATGATACTTTCCTCGATCAAGGTATGTTTAAGCGTTCCTATCGCCTTGTCGATCAAATCACTTCGATCATAGGTTTGCACGATCTCAACACCAGGTACTTTGAGTCTTTTGAGTTTTGCTTTAACCTCTTGAATAACTTTATAAGGATTTTCACCAAAACGCACAACCACAATCCCACCGACAACTTCACCTTCACCGTTTAAGTCAGCCATACCACGACGATTTGCAGGCACAACATGAACTTGTGCAACATCTTTTAACAAAAGTGGTTGTCCATGTGTAGATTTGAGTACTATGGCTTCCATCTCTACAATATTTTTAAGATAACCGTGTGCTTGTATGATCTTTTCAAAACCACTTTGTAACAGTACACGTCCACCTTTGTCATCATTGTTTTGGCGAACTTTGGATATCACATCTTCTACACTAAGATCATACTGACGTAAGGCATCTGCATCAAGAGTGATTTCATAATCTTTCACAAATCCGCCGATACTCGCAATCTCACTTACACCATCTACACCCAAAAGTGCATACTTATAGTAATAGTCTTGCAAAGAACGCAGTTCATCTAAAGAGAGTGTATCGGATTTGAGTGCATATTCGTACGCCCAACCTACACCCGTAGCATCTGGGCCCATCGTCACCTTCGCGCCTTTGGGAAAAGTCGGTGCAAGCTGTGCTAACTGCTCTAGTATACGATCTCTGGCATCATAGATATCAACATCATCTTTAAAAATCACGTAAATCAAGGCATTTTGAAAACTACTCATAGAACGCACCGTTTCGATGCCTGGTAAACTCATGAGGTTAGAAATAAGAGGATAACTGACTTGGTCTTCTATGATTTTGGGAGATTGCCCCTGCCACTTCACTTGTACGATGACCTGAGGAGGTGAGATATCTGGAAGAGCATCTAAAGAAGTGTTTTTGATAGCCCAAAAACTACCACCTAACAACATCATCGTTAACAAGAGGACTAAAAACTTATTTTTGACACTACTATCTATGATTTTATCGATCATCTCCAAAATCCCTTCTGTTTTATAAAGGGCAACTCTAATAATAAATGATACCCTTAAGAAAGTTTAGCAAAGTAGTGTGTAGGATCTATGGAGATTAAAACTTTTTATGACTCGCTTCTGTGACCAATATCTTTGCAATATTTTCAACACCTTTTGATATCTCATGTACACTATTTGCTTCATTTGCATTTTCTCTGGTCGTATGATCTAATTCGATCATAATATCACTTATCTTTTCAACACCTCTGAGTTGTTCTTGATTTGAAATTTTAACATTTTCAATCAATTTAATCGTTTCATTGAGATGTCCGTTTAATTGTGAATAACCTTGGATCATTTTATCTGAGATAACTTTTCCATCTTCTGCTTTTAGGGTTGCATTTTCTACCAGTTCTTTTATGTTTTTTGCAGCCTCAGCACTGCGTGATGCTAGATTTCTCACTTCAGCAGCAACAACAGCAAAACCTTTTCCAGATTCTCCGGCGGTGGCTGCTTCAACAGCAGCATTGAGAGATAAGATATTTGTTTGGAAAGCAATCTGGTCGATGGTATCGATAGACTCTGTGATCTTAACTGTTGCATCAACTATTGTATCCATCGCATAAGTAGTATCAAGTGCCAACTTTTCTCCATCATGTGATAATGTTTTTACTTTATCACCCAAGTCTGCCATGCTGCTTGCATGTTCTGTATTCTTTTTTGCCAATATAGCAATGTCTTTTGCAAAAACGGAAGTAGCTTTAACTTTATCTGATTGGTCATTTGTTTTTTGTGCGAGAACATTGATGCTGTTATTCATAAGAGAAGAATTTGTAGCAAGATGTTTTCCTTTATCAAGATTTTGTTCTGCTACATTTGCCAAACTTTTACCAAGCTTATTGATAGCCTCCATAACTTCTTTCATCTGAGCTTTTTTATCTTTTGGTATATCAATACTGGTTTTATAGTTATCTTGCGTATATGAAGCTAACACAGCTTTGATACTATTCATATCTTTATCAAGAACATCAATCATTTTATTGATATTTGTTTTTGCAGTGATAACAATCTGATTATTTGTACTTGCTTGTATCCTGTTACTATAGTCACCTTCAGAGACTTTATCTGTAGTTTCTGCTAACTCACGCAACACTCTTGAATCATCTTGTATGATTTTTTCATATGCAGTTGCAGAATGGTTTAACATCTCCTGAAGTTGACCAAATTCATCCATCGTCTCAATCTGAACCTTATCATAAGTATCAGATTTTCGGGTAGTATAATCTACGTATTTGACAAAAGATTGTTTAAAATTCTCTACCCCTTTTTGAACTGTATTTTTTGTGATTATATAAACAGAACTCATCACAATCAATGTTTTTATGAACATAATTAAAATCATAAAATAAATAGCTTTTTGTGCTTTATTGACTGCTGTTTCTATATTGGAAAGTTTGGTTCCGATGAGATAATAACCTACATGATTGTTTTTAAAATCTTTGGCTGCTACAATAGTATACAGATATTTACTATCCGTGATAAAACCATTTTTTAAGAGCATCGGTATATTGATCATTTTTGCACTTTCTAAAAAATCTTGGTTAATGATTTTTTGGGTTACAACATAATCACCAAACTCTCTTGTAGCACCAATCTTATCATGTCTAACAAACTTTTTATCTGTCAAAACTAGAAGTTCCTCTCCTCTAGATGCAAACTTTTTAGCGATGCTATCATACCCCTGAATAAACTCCAAAGAGCCCAAATACATACCATGATCTATGATTGGAGCGAGTCCACGAATAACCAAACCTGCACGCCCTACTTCTGTAGCAGCAAGTGCTTTTTTCGTATCTTTAACATAATTGATCGTGTTTCTAAAACTCTTTAAATCATCACCATATTTGTCCAACTTCCAAATACGTACAAACGACTTTACATCTTTGGTATGCACATGGATTTTTAGGGCTTTAAATTTTGTATTTACCCCAAAGTTCTTTTGCACTTCTTTTAAAACATTAATTGCCATATTTCTATCATTTGTCTTTAATGCCTCTTTGATTGTACTATTTGACGCAAGAGAAATAGCATTTGTCTTAGCGATAGTCAACTTATATTTTAGGCGATCTTTAAACTTATTTTGCAGTTGCGTTTTTGTTTGTATATAAACATCATCCTTAACATCTAATGTTGTGATATATGCAATCAAAAATGCAACTGCTATGACCACGATAGATAGGGTTAATAATTTTTTTACGATTTTTGCTGAGATAGTTGTCTTTTTTAATTGCATTTTAGTACTCCAAATTAGTATGATAATAAACTGCCATACTCCTAACATCGGATGTTTTTATATAAAGTTAAATCATCAACACTCCCTTATATATAATCAAAAATAATAATATTTAATCAAAACCTAAGAAAGTAATATATCTACCATTTTATCCCTCTCTTCCAAAAACTGTCTGCTAATCTGCACCGTTTGTGTTTCATCATATGACATCTCCTTCAAACCACTCTGGCTGATTTCATAGATAGTACTATGAGGATACGCCAACAAGATAGGAGAGTGTGTAGAGATGATAAACTGGCTACCTTGTTTGACCAATTCATGGATCAAAGTCAAGATAGACATCTGTCTAGCAGGTGAAAGTGCAGCTTCTGGTTCATCTAAGATATAAAGCCCATTTGCACCAAAACGATGACGCATAAGTGCAAGAAATCCTTCACCATGCGATAGTTCATGCAGTGGCGTACCTCCATAAGCATCCCCCACATCCAACACCTCAATCTCTGTGGCGACATTGAAAAAACTCTCAGCCCTGAGAAAAAACCCCGTCTGTGCCCTTTTACCCGTTTTAGCGATACGAAGATATTCATGCAAAATAGAGTGCGAAGGACGCGTGGTAAAGTGAAAATTGGTCGTACCACCCTCAGGATTAAACCCTTGTGTGATCGCCAAAGCTTCAAGCACAGTTGATTTTCCACTACCATTTTCCCCAACGATATAGGTTACATGAGGATTTAACTCAGTACGTTCAAGATGTTTGACAACAGGAAGCGAAAAAGGATACTTCTCAAACGAATCCACTTTTTCATGCTTTAAATCAAAAGAGATAAGGATATTTTTTTCAGCACCAAGTGCCTCCCTTGCCTGCTGCAACCCCTCTTTTTCATGCAATCTAACGATAGCATCATAAAGCTCAGGATGCTTTTGAGAAAACCACTCCTGCTGTAAAAGCCACTGAGCATACCCCATATCATCCTTAAGCACATCGATACCACGCCCTTTATATTTACCAAATGGAAGTTTCATGAGAGATACCTTGTATGTTTATGGGATTTTATCAGAATTTTTAGGATATTTTGGTTAGGGAGATTAGTGTAGAACTTCTAATCGATCCAATTTCAAAAGAGGCGAAATAAAATATCTGACAAGGGTACAAATTTCAATACATCTCATGTGTCGGTTCGATTCTGCTGAGATTATTTTGGAGATTAAAACCACTACTAATGATAGGAAAAAAAAAGATCAAGAGCTGTAAAAAAATATTTTAAAACAGACAATGGTACAAAGAGAGTTCAGGATTAAAAATCATACCTTAGCAGGGCAGAGCTTAATGCCTATAAGTATGATAGTACTCTCTTCTGTGCTATTTATACTACCCCATTAGGTAATTTAACTCTTGGTACCCTTGTGTGCAAGTAGCACTCATGTTCAAAGAAATTTAAATGTTCCCAAGTTTTATTGCTTGTATCATATGCTTTTAGTCCTACTAATTCTTTATCTTCTTCTTCATCAAAGAAACTAAAGGTACTTCCTTTTTTAAAGTCTATATAGATATCTTATCTTTTAGATTCAACATCAAATTTCAAATCTTTTACAAACCATGGTTCTGTTATGTTTAATGCCATTTGGAATAATTCTTTTGTCATAGGAGTACTTTTATTGGATTTTATATTTTGATTATAGCTGTTTTTCCATTACCCACACTTTTTTAGAAGGAACCAAAGTGTTTCTAAAAGTAACATATTAGTTCTATTTTTTATAGATTGGATGGATTTTAAGGTAGCGGTCGAATACAAAAATCTGTAGCTGTTCACTATCGTTTTTACATCTATCATGATAGCGACTTTTTTTGCTCATCCAAAATCGCCATGGATGCTATAGATTTTTTTCTATGTTTTGTTATCCTGAACATTTGTTTCTCTAAAAAAGCTTTGAATGACTTCCCACTCGAACTAATGCTAACTCTAAAATGTTGTTGTCAATTCGATAAATCAACAATAAATCCGGCTGAACATGACACTCTCTGCATCCCAAATAGTTTCCAATGAGTTTATGGTCTTTGAGCTCTTCATCCAACTCTTTACTTTCTGCCAATGTTTTTACAACTAGTTTTAGTAAAACTTTCTCTTTATTTGAGAGTTTTTTATAATCTTTTTTAAAACTTGTAGTTCTAAAGATTTCATACATTTATGAATCCAAATCATCAAAAAGTTCATCTACATTTTTGAAGCTTTCTCCTTCTTTCATTTCAAGTTCATGAAGTGCTTGTTTGGTTTTGTCATTTGGTATTTTCAACTCAAAGGGTAATCCTTTATTCAATACTATCATGTTGTTAAATACACCTATTGCTTGAGAATAGTTAAGTCCCATTTGACTTAAAATTTCTTTTGCTTGATGATAGCTTGTCTCTTCAACTCGTATTGTTGTTTGAGTTTTCATGATAACTCCAATTATTTGGTTTTTTATTATATCCCATTTTGAATACAAAATCAAGGGGAATGAAGGTCACAAAAATTAACTTTTAAATCCATCAAACCCCTACTCCATCCATTCCATCATCAAAAAAATCAGATAAAATGCCACCATCGAAGAGAGTAAGACATTTATCATGATAAGCCATACGAAGCTAAATTTTACATAAAGTACAGTTTATGTTATAATACTCCCATGAGTAAAAACGAAAAGATAAAAGAACAACAGGTTGGCTAAAAGTAGTTTTTGGCTTATTGGTAACAACTGTTATTTCTTTGATAGGCTGGATGGCGACACATTATCATGATGCGAAACCGACTGTCATGATAGTTTCGTTTTTGAAACATCAGATACAGCAAAAGCCATAAACAACTACATTAATACACCAGCGATAAAAGCTATAGTTTCAATCATTTGTATCCTTTAATTTTTCAAGTAAATTATCTATATCTTGATTTAGACCGTGCACCTTGCCAAAAGCAAAAAACATATTTAATGCTTGGTTTCTTCTATCTCTTCAATCATCTCTAACTTCCCATAAAAGACTTTATCTTCACTAGAGTACTCAAGAGTAGCGATATAACCTTTAACAATTTTCCATCCAAGATTAGGCAGATTTTTGATATCTATCTTCTAAAATCTTTGCTAGATTTCTTAAAGCATCATTTACTGACTTTTCATCAGGAAAATACTTTAGCAAGTCTTGGTCAATCTCAATAATACTTTTCTCTCTTGCTTTATGGGATTCTTTAAAACTTTTCATATTTTTTAAATCCAAAAATTCCGTGATATCTGCACCATCATCAAACATCTCGTCAAACTCTTTTGCAGTGATACTCTTCATAAAGTTTCTCCTCATTTTTTCTACTTCTTCTTGTGCTCATAACTCTCACTACACTCTTACGATAAGTATAAACAACCGTATAAAATTTTTCATCAAGTTTGTTGATAGCCACAAATCTCACTTCGCCACGCACCCTATTTGCATCCAATGTAACCATATACACATCAAATAATTTTTTAGCTTCTTCAAAGTCTATACCATGTTTTTGTTTGTTGGATTGACTTTTATTGTCATCATACTCAAACTCTATATGCACATTATACCACCTTTTCACTTGGTGGTATTTTATCAGAGATTTTAAGAAAGGTAAAATAATATTTCATTTTGAAATGTTTTACTATTTGGAAGGTTTAGAGGTATTGGATGAGGGTATTTCTACAAGTGACTGGATTTTTGTTTGGGTTTTTCTCTCCATATAAAGAGGATTCTAAACTCCTCTTTATGTTATAAAAGTTAAGAGTTGGGGTCAGACCCCATAGCTCTTTAAATTTTATGAAATATCTTTTATGAACCTAATCACAGCTCATGTTTAACTTAACACAAAGAGCTGAGCTCTTTTAATGATTTATTACAAAGAACGCACCAAATCGAACACCCATAACGTTTTAGTTAGGACATTGACGACGGAGAGGATAGACACTTTGTGATAGAATATAAATTTTATTAAATAGTTGTCATGAATTATAGGAGGGAGAAAGTATGAAAAAACTAATAGAGTTAGTAGCCTATAAACACCAAATAGATCTAAAAAGAGGTGAAGCTAAATACATGGATAGCGAGTGGCTACTGAATGCCATTGTAGATGAGGTTCAAGAGGTAAAAAAGGAGATTCACCCAAACAATGTAGAGCATTTAGAAGATGAGCTAAGTGATATCTTGTGGGGTTGGTTAGTCATTGTCGAGAAGTTAAAAGATGAGGGCTATGTTACTTCTCATGAGGCGATTTTAGAGAGAGCTTTGAAAAAATATGAAGAGAGAATTTTACCACTAAAGGGAGATGAACGAGATAATGCTATTTGGAAAGAGGTAAAAGATAGGCAAAAAGAGGAGCTTGAAAAAGAGAGAGATATGAGAGCTTTCAAAGAAGAGGTGCGTGAGTTTTATGAACCTTATTATAGAGCTGGAGATGAAGCCCATCTTATAAATCATGCTGATGATGTATGTGATTTGGCATTGAAAATCAACCAATCGTATGATAATAAGTTGGTTATTTTAGCCTCTTATCTTCATGATCTTTTCAATGCAAAAAATCGCGCTATTCACAATGATTTAGCGTATGAGTATGTGTTAAAAGCAGAAGATAAATTTTTAAAACAACTAAACCCAGAGGAGCTAAAAGAAGTTGCTCATGCTGTGCTACAACATCGAGCAAGTTTTAAAGGTGGGTTCTACTCTCCTCTTTGTGAGATTATCTCTTCAGCCGATAGAGGATTACCTGATTTGGATAGAGTAATCAAGCGAAGTATGAAGTTCAATAAAGGTAAGGCCCAAGATGTTTATGAACATATTAAAGATAAGTATGGGAGCAAAGGTTACGCTAAATATCCTGAGGTTTATCAAAAACTCTTTAAGAAAGAGTTGGCAGAGTTTAAACGTTTGGCAGATGAGATAACGGTGCAAAGAGTTTTGGAGATTTGTGAAGAAGATGAGTGATACATCACTCTCGCACTATCTAGTATAGTCGTCAGTGCGCTTTTATATGGTGCAAAAAAAAGAAAAAGTAAAAAACTTTCCCTTATCGTTGAAAGATTTATAGATAACTTTATCATTTATGACTTTGATAAAAATGCCTCAAAACATTATGCCGATATAAGAAGTTTTTTAGAAGAAAAAGGGCAAATCATAGGCTCAAACGACCTTTTTATAGCATCTCATGCTAAAAGTTTAAATGCCATCTTGGTTACAAACAACACAAAAGAATTTGAAAGAGTAAAGGGACTCAACTTATCCATAATTTAGGTGTTTGCACTCAAAAATCTCTTGGCTTTATGTGCGAAAGTTGAAATTTTTAGTTTTTATCGCTGATTCTAACTTTTGAACCTCTTTGAGTTTGTCGCTGATATCTTCTATATCTAGTTTTTGCTCAGTAAGTTGTAGCATACTTTCAATACTCAAATGATAATCTAACTTTTCCCACTCAATACCTGTATTTTTAC
>JALULO010000145.1 GCA_027056215.1 Campylobacterales bacterium
GGTGCTGTAACAGGCGCTAAAGGTCTGGCAGATGTCGTAGCTAACACAGGCAAAGAAGTACAGGCATTTGCCTTTTATGGTTCAGCAAAAAGAGGTGCTGCAATGACTGCATATAATAGGATTGATGATCACCCTATACTCAACCATGAGAAGTTTATGCATCCAGACTATGTACTGGTTATCGATCCGGCACTTGTTTATACAGCAGATATAACTGCAAATGAAAAAGAATCCACAAAATACATCATTACAACTCACCTTTCAAAAGAAGAGTTGATTGAAGAAGTGCCAAAACTTAAAGGTAAAGACGTTTCTGTTGTTGATTGTTTTGCTATTTCATTGGATACGATTGGTAGAGCTATACCAAATACACCGATGCTAGGAGCTTTGATGAAAGTATCAGGTATGTTTGAACTTGATTATTTTCAAGAGTCTATGAAAAAAGTTCTCTCAAAATTCCCACAAAGAATTATTGATGCGAATATGGCAGCGATTGAGCGTGCATATAACGAAGTGAAATAGGGAGAAATTATGAGTAAAAAATATGTTGGATGGGATGAAGTAAATCAGGGAACTTTGCTTTACGGTTTTGAGGATGAGTTTGATGCTTTGAGTGCAACTCACACAAAACAAGAAGACAGATTGTATGCCGATACAAACTCTTTTACTGCGTATGTTGGTGATTGGAGAGTTGTAAAACCGGTATATAATAGAGATATATGTATTGATTGTCAAAATTGTTGGGTATTTTGCCCGGATACATCGATAGTAAGTCGTGATAAAAAAATGATCGGTGTTGATTATGATCACTGTAAAGGGTGTGGTGTTTGTGTGGAAGTTTGTCCTACAAATCCAAAATCACTTTTGATGTTTGTTGAAACAGATAACAATGACGAAGCATTGGCAAATTGGCCTGAGAAAAAGAAAAAGAGTAAGGATTAATAAATGGCAGAAAAAATTGATTTACAGGAAGTAGAAGTCTGGGATGGTAATATGGCATATTCTCATGCTATGCGTCAAGCTCAGATCGATGTTGTTGCGGCATATCCGATAACACCGTCTACACCAACAGTGCAAAATTATGCAAAATTTTTGGCTGATGGTTATATCGATGGTGAATTTGTTATGGTAGAGAGTGAGCATGCAGCGATGAGTGGTTGTGTAGGTGCGGCAGCGGCAGGTGGTCGTGTCGCAACAGCAACTTCTTCACAGGGATTTGCTCTTATGGTGGAAGTATTGTATCAAGCATCGGGTATGCGATTACCTATAGTACTTGGTGTAGTCAATCGTGCACTTGCTGCTCCATTAAATGTAAACGGAGATCACTCAGATATGTATCTTGGTCGTGATGCAGGATGGATTAATCTATGTGCATTTAATCCCCAAGAAGCTTATGATCTTATGCTTATGGCATTTAAAATAGGTGAAAACAAATCTGTAAGATTACCAGTAATGGTACATCAGGATGGTTTTATATGTTCTCATACTGCACAAAATGTCAAACCTCTCAGTGATGACGATGCCTATGCATTTATCGGAAAATATGAAACAGTAGATGAAATGCTTGACTTTTCAAAAGCGATTACATATGGTGCACAGACAGAAGAAGATTGGCATTTTGAACATAAAGCAAAACAACATAAAGCTTTGATGGATTCACGTGTGGTTATCGAAGAAGTATTTGCCGAATTTGAGAAAAAAACAGGTCGAAAATATAAAAGAGTAGAATCTTATCTGATGGATGATGCGGAAGTAGCGATTGTAGCACTTGGTACAACTGTAGATAGTGCGATACTTTCAGCAGAAAAAATGCGCGAAAAAGGTATTAAGGCAGGAGTTGTTGCGCCAAGAACTCTAAGACCTTTTCCTTTTGATGATATCAGAGAAGCGTTAAAAGATGTTAAGGCTATCGCTTGTATGGATAGAAGTGCACCAGGTGGTGCAATGGGTATGCTTTATAATGAGGTATCAGCAGCTATGTATACCAGTGAAAAAAGACCTGCAATCGTTAACTATATCTATGGTCTTGGTGGTCGTGATCTTACACAGGCACATCTTGAAGGTATCTATACTGAGTTAAAAGCTGATGCTGATGCAGGTAAATTAACCGGAAATATACAAAGATTTAGTGGTCTTCGCGGTCCTAAATTAGAGTTTTTTAAATAGGGTAAGGGGAAAATATGAGTACAATTAAAAAAATAAAAAATCTAAAAGAGTTATCTACTGCCAATGACAGATTTGAAGGTGCACATCTTCTTTGTCCTGGCTGTGCTCACTCTATCATCGTTAGAGAGTTGATGAACTGTACAGATGATAATCTTGTAGTAGCATCAAATACGGGATGTTTAGAAGTTTCTACTGCTGTTTATCCATATACTTCATGGGACACATCATGGATTCACATTGGTTTTGAAAATGCTGCAACTGCTATTTCTGGTGCAGAAGCGATGTATAAAGCAAGAAAGCGAAAAGGGACATTGAAAGATCCAGATGCACCTACTAAATTTGTAGCATTTGGTGGTGATGGTTCTACTTATGACATCGGTTTTCAATGGTTAAGTGGAGCGGTTG
>JALULO010000146.1 GCA_027056215.1 Campylobacterales bacterium
CCGTTTTACTTGGTATATTAGCGATGGGACCAGCTGCTGTTTTTGGTGAAAAGTATAGTAAAGGGAAAGAGGTCTTTATCATTTCTGTACTGTTTATCATAGGAGCATTTGCACTGATGGGATATTCCTCATCATTTACGCTTTTTGCAGTAGGTGCTTCGTTCTTTTTTATCGGATTTAATATGTTTGAACCACTTCTACAATCTTTTGTAGCCAAGTTTGCAAAGGTACATCAAAAAGGTGCAGCACTAGGTGTCGCTAATACTTTTGCATATGTGGGAATCTTTTTAGGTGGTGCAATCGGAGGTTGGTTATATCAACATTATACCGAGAAAGGTGTCGCTATTTTTGTGATGGTTTTGTCGTTATTGTGGATATACTGGATTGTAGGTATGCGAAACCCAGGACTTCGGAAAAATCTATTTTTACCAACAGATAAATATGATACAGAAAAAATTGCAATACTTAAAACAACAAAGGGTGTTGGAGATTTTTACATCAATGAAACCGAAGGAACAATCATCGTCAAATATGAAGATGAAGTGATTGGGGAAGATGATTTACGAAAGATGCTACTAAAATAGTGTAGTGACCTATCTTACACTCTTTTTTGCTTCACTGCTTGCCGCAACACTCTTACCCGGAGGCAGTGAAGCACTTTTACTTTATGACCTTTCAAACAAAAACACACTTTCTTTACTCTTTATCGTAGCAACACTTGGCAATACACTAGGATCTATGATAAACTATTTTATTGGTCGTAAGGGATATAAATATCTTATAGATAAAAAGTACACAAAAGAGAAACAGCTTAAACAAGCTCATCAGTTTTTCGAAAAGTATGGGGGATTTGCACTATTATTATCATGGATGCCAGTTATTGGGGATCCGATAACTTTTATCGCAGGTGTGATGAAGTATCGTTTTAAATGGTTCTTGTTTTTGGTATTTTGTGCAAAAGCGATACGCTATGCGGGAGTGATAGCTATTTACGAAAAGTAGTATTAATCCTATCATTAAAATCAAAATATTGTTTGTGTGCAGGATCATAGCTGATAGCAGTTTGCAAGCTTGCGAGGTACTTTGAAAAGGCGGTTCTGTTAAGTTGAAATGTTTTGATTAAGTCTAAGAGCCATAAAGGAACTTGATGAGGATAACATTTTAATTCAAGGACAACATTACTTCCATTGGGTCTGTTTGATTCTTTGACATAAACCAATTCACTATCGTAGTTGATTAACTTTTTTTCGTCATATAGTAGTGTATATTGGTCTTCTAGGTAACATTTCATGTCTATATCCATGGTAACTCGTACATATTCATCCACCTCTGAAACGAAAGCTCTACGCTTATATTGTGTATAGATACGAGGTGATGCATTGTATTTCATAGCCGTTCTGTAAAAAAGCTCTTTGTTCCTTAATTCCCCAGGATCACCTTGCAAGTTTGTTCTATAATTTAAGTCGGTGAACATATGTGGCCATTCACTATCATCTACTTTGGCTCTATATTTATTAACAACATTACCATCTTTTACTTTTATTTCGAGAAAGTAGGGCGGTTTATTTCCATCAGCATAGACACGTGAGCGCATATTGAATCTAGGACTTCTTACATAAAGACGATTGGTCGCAAAAGTTAAATTTGGTGTATCAAAATATAAACTATTGACTTGATAAAAATGGTTTGGTGCTGTTTGTGAATGGTAATCCAATGAACAATATGTCATCAAAAAATCTGTCATAGGTTCAACCATTTCATATGGAATAATATACTTTAACTCGTATCTGTCAAGTTTTGAAAGATATGCACCACCTAAATTTGCCATTAAAGTGCCTCAGAATTCTGAATCATGTTTTTTAAATTAGAGTTTCCTACTGTATCAGTGATATAGAGAAGTGTAAGATATTGTTCTAATAATTGATAAAATGTTTTTGCTTTTGCTTTTTCTAATTTTATATTTTTCTTTTTAATCTTTAACAATAATTTTGGTGTATAGTGCTTTCTTTTTGAAGATAAAGTCCCCGTGTTTATTTGATCATCTATTTTTGCAAAATAATTTATTGTATCGTGGATTTGCATTTTTAGTATTGCTATTTTGTGTACAAGATTGATTTTATCTTCATTTATTTTGTTTTTTAACGCTAAGAGTTTTACTTTTTCATTTATGAGTTTTGAATTGTTTTTTGATATTGGAATTTCTACACTAAAACCAAAAGATAAAGCATTTTTTCTTTTTTTTGAATCATTAAATTTTAGTTCAATATTATCAAGTTTAATATCATCCTGAATTTTGAAGGATTTGACTTTTTGTTTTACCAATGCCAATTTATAATTGTCATTTTTGAGCAGTATATTGTTATCCAGATTTAATTGATTTGTTTTACTGATGTTATGAGAAATATGAATAAAAACTTTATATATCTTATGATGGCAAAATATATATTTCATAAATCAGATATAATTGTTTCAGTTTCAGATGTAATGACAAATAAAATATTAAAATATTTTCCTTATTTGAAAGATAAAATTATTACTCAGCAATATGGTGTAAAT
>JALULO010000147.1 GCA_027056215.1 Campylobacterales bacterium
CTATTTAACCCTTTATTATCGACAACAGTAACACACACTTTTTGCTCACCTGGTGTTGTACAAGCGAAGGTGTTGGTCATACCGCTAAGTGTATCGGGAGTCCAATTATATTGTATAATCGAACCATCTGGATCTGAGCTTTTTGTTGCATCAAGCGTAACACTTTCTCCAACAATACATCCAGTTGCTGAAGTATTGAGATCTGCTATAGGCGCTTTATTTGGAACTTCTTGTCCGACAATTGTTGTACAGTTTTTATCTGTTAATCCATCATTGTCATATACATTTAAACACAACTCTTGTGCACCTATCTTAGAACAGACAAAAGCTGGTTTATCGAAATCAGATTGTTGATCTTGTGCATATGTCCATGCATAACGAACAACTTCGCCATCGCTATCACTGCTTGTTGTACCATCAACCCTGATTGTCTCACCAAAGGTACAAAAATCCGGTGCATTCAAGATTACAGCAACTGGCGGAATTTTTGGTGCTGCAGATACTACATAAGATTGGCAAGTGGTATTTGAACTAAGATTATCATCATCTGTAACTTTTAAACAAACCTCTTTTTCCCCTAGAGTATCACAACTAAACGTCGGTTTAGGACCTTGTGATATAAGCTTACCATCAACTAGCCATTCATACTTTTGGACATGTCCATCTTGATCAGTGCTACTACGACCATCCATGGTGATTGTACCACCTTCAACACATTCTCTACTTTGTGTTGTAATCAAGGCAGTCGGAGCAATCTTTTGTACTACCTCCCCCTTTGGATCAACCGGCGTATCACCACTACAACAGTCACTGCTTCCACACCCAATAAACCATACACTCACTATGGTTACACTTAACAAATACTTCAACATATTATATCTCCTTATAAAATTCGGTAAGATATTTTAACATTGTTAGATTAACTTTACTATATAAAATAAGTATAAATAATTTTTTTATGAATTATTTAAAGCCTTTTTTATAAAAAAGGTCTACTGCCTGACCAGTCTGTCCTATCTCAGTATCGAGTTCAAAATGACGACCTAATTTACGTTCAACAATTATACTGCTCTCTTGTTCTTTGTTTTGATAGTAAACAATCGTTTTCTTTGTCACTTTTTTACCAGCTTTTACATTAACTGCACCCGCTTTTGAACGGGTTAAATCCAAGCGATCGAGGTTGAGTTCTCGGGCTAAATCTTTTGCTAAAGCACGTCCAAAAATCTTCTCAGCTGCATTGGCAGCACCGCTTTGTGCACCATCACTTTCACTCACAGCAAAACCAAAAAGAAGATAGGAAAATATATCTTTTTTACTCATCATAGGTTTGGATTTAAAATCAAGTTTTGGTTTTCGTTTATCCCCACGAATATCAATCAAAATCAATACTTCATCGATAGGATACTCTACATGAATATCTAAAAGAGGATTGATATCTTCTTGACCACGAAATGCAACTGCACCCTCTTTGATCGTAAAACGCTTATCTCCTAAATCATACTCACCTTCTAAGATATTGATCTTTCCTAAGATTTTAACATTTGTACCAAACTCTTTACGTACCTCTATATCTGGTTTCATCTCCACTGTTCCAGCTTCAACTTTGTAGACGATGGCATCTTTACTTTTGATATGAAGATCTAAAAAGGTATTTTGACGAAAAGAGTCATCTGCTGCTCTTTTTTTCTTATGTTTTTCATCGATGATGATGATATCGGGATCTTTAGAAACATCCAAATAACGAGACTCATACTGTACTTGGGTCTCTTCAAAAGTGATATCGCCTGAAACTGCCAACTGTTTTGCACTTTGAAACATATCTATATCGGTGGTCAATTTCGTCTGACCATATCCTTTTAGACCTAAGTAGAGTTTATGGGTCGAGAGTTTCCCTGTAGTTACATCTCCTTCTTTCTCACCCTTGAAACTCAAAAAATCTTTGAGTACAAAATCAACTTTGCTATCATTTCCATCAAATGTCACATAACCAGGATGGGCAAGTTTTACCTCTCTATTCATCTCTTTTGGTTCAAACTCTTTTAACCAAAATCCAAATCTCTTGATATCAACACGTCCTTTTTTATAGAAGGCTTCTATATCTATATCTTTAAATTTACCCTCTTGCAGTTTGATAAATGGTGAAGTCAATGCGATCTTTACACGCTTCTTTCCTGCCCTCTTTGCCTCAAGTTTTAAACCACCTTCGATAGGGGGGACATTTTTCAAAGGATAAACTTTTTGTATCTGGGCTAAAAGTTTTGGGATAGAGGGGATATCCAACTTTCCATCGGCATAGAGAGGATCAGGTTTAAAGTTTATAAAACCATTGACTGCTTTGTTTTTCAGATGTGCCCTAACCGCACCATCTTTTGTTTTGGCATCAAGTGATAGTTTAAAACCCTTAGCCTCAACCAATACTGGTGTAAGTGTCACATCATCACCATCAAGGGAAAGTTTAAAACGATTGGTATGGATATAACGATTTGAGAGTTTGAGCTTTTTTACTTTGGCATCTACCTGTGCCTTTTTGCTTTTGAGAGTATAGTAACCTTTTGCATATAAGGCTACAAAACTATTTTTCAGCTGTGGCGGAACTTTTTTGTAGAATTTATCGATATAAAGATTTTTGGTGTCCAGATCAAACCTGAAAGTATCAAAATCAACACTTTTAACAAGTGCCTTGAGACCTTTTGCATGAAGTGATGCATCAAGATTTTGCAGTGATCCAACTGCATCGAGTTTGAGTAAGCCTAACTGACGCAAATCGATATCTTCAAATGGCTTTTTTTGTACTATTTTAGAAGAGAGTTTGTATTTTAAGGTATGGTTTATATCATCACTATCCACAAATGCGTTACCCTTTACTTTGATATCTGCGATAGTGCTTTTAAGATTAATATCTATATCACTTTTTACAGTATGCTCATGCAAATCATAGATCACTTTTGTATCTTTGATAGAAGGCTGGATAGTCTCAGATCCTACCCTTGCCCTACCCTGTAAATCAACCGTTGCAACAGCCTTTTTTGCATCACCTATGATATGTAACTTTAGTGGTGATAGCCGTTGAAATTTTACTCGTTTATCATGGAGTTTTTTTCTCAGGTATCCCTCTTTGGCTTTGAGTGTTGTGTCGGCACTATAGTGCAACGTGTTGTTCAAATCTGATAGTTTCATTCCTGCATTTGCATCTAAGCTAATATCTCCAGCATTGGATAAGATGAGAGCTTCTATGTCTGCTTTAGTATCAGAGGTTTTAAGATTATAATCCACATTTGCCATAATCTTTTTGGCTGCAATATCTAATCCATCATATCGCAAAGCACTCTCATCTGTTACCACCAAAAGATTTAACAACTCACCCTTGTTTACGACATCAAGGTGTAGTGCTGGAACTTTGGAAAGTGTGATATTTTGTTCTTGTAAAAGTTTGGTTAAAAAAGGTTTTTTGGCAAGCAAATTACTGTGCAAATCCAGCTTTAACGTATGGTTAATATCATCAAGATCTACAAATGTTTGATACGCTACATCAAAATCAGCAACATTACTCACAACATTACCCGATCCTTTTGCATCAAGTTGTAAAGATGCAATATCAAAGTGGTTGATAAAACGTAACTGCTTAGGCTTAATCTTAAAGCGTTGGTATAGGATTTCACCACCTTTTAAAGTTACATTTGCATCCACATACTGCATCGTACCAAGTCCTGATAGATACATTTTAGATGCTTTTGGAAAACTAAGATTTGCATCTTTTAAAACAGAAGCAAACTCTTTTTTTACTCCACTGATATCTGATTTCACTATGTAATGCAATGAGTTATTGATATCGTTAAGATTCAAACTATTTTCTAAAGAGAGGTTCATATCGGCAACATTGCTTAGTATTTGCGAATGCAAAGTATCGCTAAGATCAGAAGTGTTGATATCATAACTTCCTTCGATATCGATAAACTTTGGATTTAGCTTATACAAATCATACGTTGCTTTAGATTCATCCATATGAATCGTAAAATCACTCTTTTGCAAATCACCATCCACATGAAGTTTTGTCTCACCAACTTTGGCTATGGTGATATTTTGCTCTTGTAAAAGTCCATTGGCAAAAGCTTTTTTAGGTCTTAGCTGGATATCCCCTTTGTAGTGGCTCTCTACAACATGAAGTACAACATTGGTATCTGCTACATTGCTCTTTGCTTCTAAGTTGATATCCCCACTAAGATTTTTTTTCATATCATAGCGAAAGCCCTTTGCACGAAGTGTTAAAGCATCAACTTTATACGTTTGATAAGCTGTATCCTTGAGATCTAAAGCAAAGTCATCTATGACAATCTCTTTTAAGGGATTTTTTGTGCTATTATCCTCTTTTTTCTCGCTGGTGCTATTGGCATCTATGAGGGATTCTAAAAAGTTTTGGTCTACCCAAATATTTGTCGCTTTGAGGGTTTTGATATGTACTTTTCCAGATGCAAGCGTTGCAAAATCTGCGTCTAACTCCAAGTCAGCTTTTGCTTTTCCTTCATAATCCATCCCCTGAATCTTCAAACCACTAAAAAGTCCACCTTGAATACTTTTGTATTTCAGATCAAAACCAGTCGCACCGATAGCATTTTTTACAATCAAATCTAGTGCAGTTGAACTGTTGAGTGAAAAAAGAACAAGAGCGATCATCACAACTAAAACAAACAAGAGTATCAATAAATATTTCAAGACTTTCAAAACACTTGTCCTATACTGATATGAAACTCAAAACCCTTTGTTTGCTGTGGAAAACCAAAATCCAAACGAAGCGGACCAATCGGCGTAATATAACGCAACCCAAATCCAACACTATCGTAAAATGTATCTTTAAAATAGTGTGCTTTTTGGCTCAACATCGACGTATCATAAAAAGCAGTCAACCAAAAATCATCAAAAAACATTTGACGACGAACTTCAAAAAGTGCATCAACCAGTGAAACACCACCCAAAGGAATCCCATCAGGATCTTTTGCCCCAACATCTCTATAAGCATACCCTCTGTTTGTAACAGAACCACCTGTATAAAAACGTTTAAAGATAGGCACGTTTTTATTGATCGAACCTAGCCTTGTTTTCACACCAAAAACAGTTTTTTTGCCAAATGATTTGATATAACGCATCTCTAACAGTGCTTTGAGATACGTTATATCAGAAGCAAGATATTTAGAAGCCTGCTCCAGATACAAAGAGATATAGTAACCCTTTTTTGCATCAATCATAGAATCTCTTTTATCAATCAAAACCCGATAGAAAAAAGAGTTTATAAAATAATTGCCCCCATCATCTTCAAAACCAGCCACTTTAGGTTTGATCCTACTTACCTCTGTTAAGATACCAAAGTAATGCTCCAATCCTACGAAAATCTTCCCCAAAGTAAAACGATTTTCCCAAACATTTTCTTTAAAAGAGTCATAATTATGCATATAGTATTTTAACTCATCTTTAAGCGTAATCTTACCAACATAGGGCACGATGATGCGAGGATCATAGTACATCGCATGAGATTCATATCCGATTTTATTGATCTTTATACCCAAGTCAAGCACCTTAAGATTGCCAAAAAAGTTCTTATCTGTCCATGAGATACCACCTCTAGCACCTAAATCCGTACTATATCCGATATTTGTTTTCAAAAATTTTGTCTCACCGGTCTTTAAGGCTATGCTGATAGGAACATTTGTACCGTTTTGATCAAGCTTTGGTTCAACCGCTATATAATCATAGATACCATATTCATAGATATTGTCGTACGTCTCTTCAAGTTTTCGGATATCAAATTTCTCACCCTTCTTATAGACAATAGCATCTTCAATAATCTCTTTTTTAACATCACCCTGCCCCGATATCGCCGTATCATCTATAAAACAAGTCTGATTTTCATCTACATGATAATCTAAATCCACCTTATAACTATCCAGATGAACATACGCTTTAGCATCAAATCCATACTTGGGGTGTGCATTTTCCATCATATAACGGGTGATGTTTTCTTTAGATTTTTTAAAAGCATCCGTTCGGAAGACATCGCCTTTTTTAAAAGCTGTTAGTTTTGCATATTTTCGATCAGGGGCGACTTTTAGTATAGCTATCTTAATCGGTTTGTTTTTTTCAATCTCTATGACAATCTTGTCATCTTTGATCTTCGGATAAATCTTTGCTTTAAAGTATCCCAAAGACTCATAATAATCTTTTAATTTACTCTTATATTCATCTAAATCATCACTTTCAAAAGTCGGGTTACTTCGCCAAAATGCATAAAAAGGAGGAAAAGGTTTTCCAATCACGCTATAAAGTTTAGAAGAACTTAACTCACCCATTAAAGTATCAACACCAGAACCCTTAAATTCCAATGTTTGATATACTTTTGCATGCAATGTATTTACAAAAATAGATAGTAATACAAAAGCAAACAAACCCCGAAGTAAAATCAAACTATCAAACCTTATAGAAATATTTTGGTTATATATTAACAAAAAACATATATATTTAACAGAAAAACATCAATAGGAGAAAAGATTTTGGTAAAAAGAAGTTGTAGTGAAAGGAGACTTTCCTGATATAAAATCAAATATCAGGAAAAGATATAAATGTTTAGAAATCACCTTCTGCCGCTTTATCCATCGCAGCATAAACAGTATCTCTGACTGATTCCGCCATCGTAAGCATATCTTTTGGTAATTCCCGACCACCATGAATCATCAAACCCATATCCATCGTATAAAGCCATCTGTTTCCCTCATCATCTTCTTGAAGCATGATTCGACAAGGCATAAATGCACCATAAGCCTTTGAATAATTTAAAAACTTTGATGCTATAGGACGACTACAAAGTGAAAAGATCCTGGTATATTTTGTCTTTTTCCCACTACTATCAAGTGGAGAACCATCAAACATAGTAACATCTCCTACCACTTGCATGTTTCCATCACTTGCAACACTCTCGATTGTATCTTTGATATCTTCATTTGTCACATCAGCGTTAACTTTTTTACGACGAACCATACCATCTGCAGCATTTCCTGTTTCAAGTACCGTACCAAACATTTTGACATACAATGGTATCGCCTGAGAATCTAGTTTTGTCACCTGACCTATCAATCCTCCAAACTTCACACCTGCGAACAACAACCCTGCAATAACGAGTGCTCCTATTAACATCAATATAGCTTTAATAAATCCCATGTTTATCCTTTTATTTGTTTTATTTATACTCTATCCTCACCTATTCTAACAAAAAATAACTTTATTTTTTTTAAACATACATAACTTTATTTTATATAAATTTGATGAACATCAGATGACTAATATATTTCTTAAAATATCTATATTATTTAACCAACCTACTATTTAGATATAAAAACATGTTATAATACTCTCAACTATATTTTTTTAAAGGAAAACCTGTGAAAATATTTTTATTATTATTTATATTTATAGTCAGTTCCTATGCAAGAAGTTTTTCACTAACAGGTACAGTTGTCTCAGATAACCAGAAAATGATTGGCGCTAGATATATGGGATATGTTAAAAAGATATATTTTGAAATCGGAGATAAAGTCTATCGTGAAGATACGCTGTTTGAACTTGAATCTGCCGAATTTGATATTTTAAAAAATCAAGCAGATCTAGCTCTCGAACAAGCAGACATCATGGTAAATATGTATCGTACAAGACTCGATAGCATCAAACGAGAAAAAGCCATACTAAAGAAAAGAGGTAAAAGTGTAGATGTTGACTATTTTGCAAATCTTGATATCACAGCGGATAATGTTTCAGCAGGACTAAGTGCAGCAAGATCTTTAGTGAAAAATGCCACTGTCAAAGTTAAACAGATGGCAACTATCTCAGATTACCTTGAAGTAAAAGCCCCAAATAACGGTATCATAGTAGAAAAACGTATACGTGTCGGTGATTTGATCGCACCCGGTATGCTCACTATGGTCATAGTTGATTTAAAACATCTTGAGATAGAAGCACAAGTAGCAGAATCCGATCTGTTAAAAATCCACAAAAGAACAAAAGTGGATGTTACAATTCCTTCGATGAAATACAAAATAGCAGGACGTGTAAAATCTATCGTACCAAGTGCTAACCCTATGGCACACACTTTTACAGTCAGAATAAAATTTAAACAAGACAGTGAAGTTCCCATCTATCCGGGCATGTATGCAAAAGTACGTATTACATATAACTAAAAGGTCTTTCTGGAAATATTATTATCCTCTAAAAGCTTAAATCAATAATCATAACCTCCCGCAGAGCCAGAGGTTTACCTGTTTTTAATTATTAGAGACGCCCTTTACAAAAACTACACATCTTCCCGCTACCATACTTCATAAAACCATCTCAGGAGCATATCATGATTGGCGGGCAATATAAAAATATCGTTTTAGTTGGACTGGTTATAGGTGGCTTTTTGGTCTATATGATACTGACAACCTTTTGGGTCGTCGGAGATATCAGTAAAAACCGCTCATGTGTCAAAACCTGTGATACACCAATCACAAAAGGCAAGTAACCGTTACAGCATCCCCTCACCCGAAAAGCTGTAATAGCCGCTGTATGAAAGTTTGAGTGTCCCGGAAGGATTCGCGAAGAGTATTTCTCATGATTATTTGCATCTTCCTTGTATTTTTATAAATATATGCCAGGATAACACCAAATATGTTTTATCGTCAAGCCGCCATGTTTATTGGATATTTACTTGATAAGGATACTAAAAAATTTAAAACCTTTTTATTGTCTGTTGAAACTGGAAAAAACTTTGAAAAATCTTTCTTTTGTGCTTATGGAAGTTCAGTACAAAAGATGTGGAGGAAGTTTATGCAACAACAAAAGAGGATAAGCGTTTAATACTTACCCAAATCTATGCTATCATGATGGCAAAAAAGAGCCAAACACTATGTATGCCTATGAGATCATCATCCAAAACCACCACCTCAAAAAGCTATACGATGTACAGTATGAAAAGTGGGTGCATGATACATACTCTTACATCTATTTTTTGGAAGCTTCAGGGCAGATTGTACGAGATAAAAATCTTGTGATTATCCAAGGTGATACCATTGAGATACCTGTTCTTACTTTTGAAAAAGAACCTTTTTTAGAAGCCTATCATAGCACACTTGGTTGGGCACTCAAAAAGGAGATAGAAACGCATATCGGTGGGAAAATATACCATACTCTACGTGGCAGAGATGCGGACAATCCTCACTATAAGATCCCAAAAAATCCCTCTTTTTTGCTACTTCGATTTGGCTGGGAATCGGCTCTTCTTTGTGGGGTTACACACAAACCTATCCCCCTCTACCATCTCTTTGACCCGCAAAAAATAGACAACATCTTTGATGAGATTAGACATTGGGATAGGAAGTATGAACGCATCTTCAATCTCTGGATAAGTAGTGGTTCATACGAAGCTTTTGCCCAAAAAGAGCTTGAAGATATTCATTCAGACATTAATGAGGAGGGAGTTAGGCTTTGCAAGGAGATAGAAGCATTGACACAAAAACCCTGTTTTTATCATCTCTTTAACAATAGAAACCGGAGCGATGAAGAGGATAAAAACAGAGAGTGTCCTTTGTGTGGTGGAATGTGGCAACTAGAGGGAAAAGGAGTGGATGATTTCATCGCTTTTATGTGCGAAAAATGTCACTTGACTTCGGAACTGTCGCCAAATACAAGATAACATACGACAAGGGAAAAACATGTATTTACAATACAAACAATTTTTACAACGATATGTCTCACTAAATTTTATAGAGTG
>JALULO010000148.1 GCA_027056215.1 Campylobacterales bacterium
AAGATCAGTATATGGTACGATCTGTTTTATCTGATCCTGGAGATGGCTCTTTAGTCTTTGGTACCAAAATGCCTGAAGGAGAAAAGATTCAGATAGGTTTTGGAGATGCCAAAACAATGTTGAAAAATACCCGAAATATCATCAAGGAAGTCAATGAAATACCACGTGAATCTCTCTTTATATATAGTTCTGCTGGACGACGTAGGTTTTTAAAACAGTATGCACATTATGAGATAGAATCATTTGGACAACTTACTTCTGTGAGTGGTTTTTATGGTTATGGCGAATTTTTTACGACAAAAGAAAAATCACTTTTCCTTAATCAAAGTGTTGCTGTACTGTGTTTAAGTGAGTCGCTTGATGTTCATGCTAAAAAACTTCATTTTAAAGAGATTCGAGAAGAGGGGGATGATTTACAAATCATGCGTGCCCTTAGTCATATCGCCAAAGTATCAGCGCAAGAGTTGCAAGAGTTAAATCAAAAACTTGAAGCTAGAGTTCGAGATGAAGTACAAAAAAACCGAAAAAAAGATGGGATCATGATTCACAATTCTAGACTTGCTCAAATGGGTGAGATGATGAGTTTGATTGCACACCAATGGAGACAACCTCTCAATGCCATCAGTGCAACTTCAACAGGTTTACATGTCAAGATCGAACTGGGTAGATACGATGAGAGCTTTTTCCTCTCTTCCTTGGATAAAATAGAAGAGTATGTAAAACATCTTTCTACAACTGTAGATGATTTTACAAACTTTTTTAAACCTTCAAAACGCACAGAAGAGACAAGTATTGGATATATAATCGAGCGATCTTTATTTATCATGTCTGCCTCTTTAAATAAAAATAGTATTGTAGTTCATGTCATCGACGATACACAAAATAGCTTAAAAACCTATCCCAATGAAGTGATTCAAGTTGTGATAAATCTCGTAAAAAATGCTGAAAACGTATTGTTGAAACGAAAAATTAAAAATCCTGAAATTTCAATTTATACATATGAAAAACAAGATAAACATATCATAGAAGTTAAAGACAATGCCGGTGGAATAGAGGCAGATATCATCGATAAGATTTTTGAACCCTATTTTACAACTAAAAACCATGAAAGTTCAACTGGACTTGGCTTATATATGTCCAAGTTTATTATACAAGAGAGTTGTAGGGGATCGCTAGACGTGAAAAATGATATAACGGGTGCTTGTTTTACAATCACGCTTTAATCTCTGCTTTAGTATAATCTCAATGCTCAGTATAGGCTCTATACCTATTATTAGATGTTCTTTGGAGGGCTTTTAAACTATACTTTTTTATGACTGATTTGCTTTGTGTTAATACATAAAGGTTATAGTTTATTTTGAAAACAAATTTTATATCAAGGAAATATATATGAAAAAATTATTATTAGGTTCTGTTGTAGCTGTATCATTGTTGGCAGGTACAGCATTAAGTGCAAAAACATATGCTACTGTAAATGGTCAAAAAGTTGAAGACCGTGATATCGCTGCGATTTTACAAGTTATCCCTGGTGCACAGTTTAATAAGATGAGTAAAACACAACAAAAAAAGATTATTGAACAAGCAGTTGAAAAAAAATTATTGGCTGAAAAAGCGATTAAATCTGGTGTAGAAAAAGATCCACAATATATCAAGTCATTAGATGGTATGAAAAAAGAGTTAGCACTTGAAGTATGGATGAAAAAACAGTTTGATGCAGTTAAAGTAAGTGATAAAGAACTTAAAGCGTTTTATGATAAAAATATTAAAATGTTTAAACAACCAGCAACTGCGAAAGCAAGACATATCTTAGTTAAAACAAAAGCTGAAGCCCAAAAAATCATCAAAGAACTTGCTAAAGCTAAAGATAAAAAAGCAAAATTTATCGAACTTGCAAAGAAAAAATCAACCGGTCCAAGTGCGGCAAATGGTGGTGATCTTGGATGGTTTGATGCAAAACGTATGGTTAAACCTTTTAGTGATGCGGCATTTAAACTTAAAAAAGGTGACTATACAAAGACACCTGTCAAAACACAGTTTGGTTATCATGTGATCTTCCTTGAAGATAAAAAGAAAGCAGGAAATGTATCTTTTGAACAAGCAAAACCAAATATCCAACAAAGTCTAAAAGTACGTAAATTTCAAGAGAACATGAAGAAAACAGCTAAAGAACTCAAAGCAAAAGCCGATATTAAAATTAAATAATTTTCATAAAAAAAGGAAAAAATATGGGCGCAAAGATTTTGGATGCAGTAGAAGCAGGTGTTTGTGTTGGTGAAGATGTTACCAAAATATTTCAGATTGCAAAAGAGGAGGGCTTTGCCCTCCCTGCTGTAAATGTAGTAGGAACAGATTCTATCAATGCTGTTTTAGAAGCAGCGAAAGAAGTAAACTCTCCTGTTATCGTACAGTTTTCAAATGGTGGAGCTGCATTTTATGCTGGTAAAGGTTTAAGCAACGAAAATGAACAAGCAGCGATACTTGGTGCGATCAGTGGTGCAAAGCATATACAGACACTTGCAAAAGCTTATGGTATACCTGTGATTTTACATACAGATCATGCTGCTAAAAAGTTACTTCCATGGATAGATGGACTTTTAGATGCGAGTGAAGTACATTTTGAAAAATATGGCAAACCACTTTTTAGCTCCCATATGCTTGACCTTTCTGAAGAGCCACTTGAAGAAAATCTAGCAATCTGTGAAAGATACCTCAAACGTATGGATAAAATCGGTATGACACTTGAGATTGAACTGGGTATTACTGGTGGTGAAGAAGACGGTGTGGACAATTCCGGCGTAGATAGTGCCTTACTTTATACACAACCCGAAGAGGTATGTGAAGCATATGAGCGGCTCAGTAAGATAAGCAATAACTTCACCATCGCTGCATCATTTGGTAATGTTCATGGTGTTTATAAACCTGGAAACGTAACCCTTCAACCAAAAATACTTGATAATTCTCAAAAATATATCTCTCAAAAACTCGGCACAAAAGATGCAAAACCTGTAAGCTTTGTTTTTCATGGTGGGAGTGGAAGCAGTCATGAAGAGATTCAAGAAGCGATCGGTTATGGTGTTATTAAAATGAATATTGATACCGATACACAGTGGGCATTTTGGGATGGTGTAAGAGGGTATGAATCTAAATACCACGATTATCTACAAGCACAGATCGGAAATCCGCAGGGTGAAGATAAACCAAATAAAAAATATTATGATCCAAGAAAATGGCTTCGTGAAGGCGAAGTAGCTACTGTAAAAAGACTCAAAATCGCTTTTGAAGATCTTAACTGTATAGATAGAAATTAAGTTAGATATTTTTTCGGAAGTGGAAGCTTTAATCCCAGCAAATAGGGATGTAGCTAAAGCAACACTTCCAAAAAGAGATATCCTTTAAGATAATCCATTACGAAATAAGTGCGATTTTTAGTACTTCTTCTATCTCCTTAACCCCGATAATCTCCATCGCATCTTTGACGCTATCTGGAATCTCATCTAAATCTTTTTCATAGTTTTTCTGAGGCACGATGGCTATTTTGATCTTTGCTTTATACGCTGCGATGAGCTTTTCTTTTAGTCCACCGATAGGTAAGACATGACCTTTAAGTGTCAATTCTCCTGTCATCGCAACATCAGGGCGCACCTTTTTCTCTGAAAAGATTGATGCAATAGCTGTTGCCATAGCGATTCCTGCACTAGGTCCATCTTTTTTGGTTGCACCTTCGGGAACGTGTATGTGCAGATCATAGCGTCTGTAGACATCATTTACTTTTGGTTCAATCTCTTCTTCTTTCTCTTTTGGTGTTTTTGGTATAATTTCTGGATTTATATCGAGTCTATGTTTATCTATCAGTACTTTAACAACACTGAGTGCGATTTGTGCGGATTCTTTCATAACATCACCAAGGCTTCCTGTCAGTTTGAGTAATCCTTTGCCCTCTATTTTAATAGCTTCAAGTTTTAGGACATCACCACCAACAGCCGTCCATGCCAGACCATTTACGATACCGATCTCTCCCTTTTTGGAAACTTCTTCGATAGCAAAGACTTCTTTATCAAGGTATTTGGAAAGATTTTTGCCAGTGATATTGATTTTTTTGATGCTGCTGTCTTCTAAAATCTCTTTTGCCACTTTACGGAGTATCTGAGCGATTCTTCGTCTGAGATTTCGTACACCTGCTTCTCTAGTATAGTTAGAGATGAGAAGTTGCAATGCTCCTTTTGAGAGTGTAAATTCTGCATTTTTGATCCCGTGCTTTTTTAACTCTTGAGGGATGAGGTACTTTTTGGCTATCTCGTATTTTTCATCTGGCGTATAGGAACTTAAAAAGATAAATTCCATACGATCACGAAGTGGGGCAGGGATATAGCCAACTTGATTTGCCGTAGCGATGAAAATCACCTTACTTAGGTCAATATTGAAGTTGAGATAATAATCTCTAAAGGATTGATTTTGTTCAGGATCCAGTATCTCTAAAAGCACAGCAGTAGGGTCACCTCTGTTGCTTCTTGCGACTTTATCTATCTCATCAAGGACAACGACAGGGTCCATCTCTTTTGCCTCTATAAGACCTTGGATGATGCGTCCTGGCATCGCACCGATGTAAGTTCTTCTGTGTCCTCTTAGTTCATTGACATCTTCTAAACCACCGAGTGCTATGCGGATGAGTTTACGTTTGAGTGCTTTGGCGATAGAGTTTGCCAATGAAGTTTTACCCACACCCGGAGGACCTGCAAAACAGATGATTTCACCTTTACTATCTTTATCTTTGATACCACGTTTTTCTTTGAGTGCTTTGACTGCAAAATACTCTTCGATACGCTCTTTTGCTTTTTCGAGTGAGTAGTGATCGTGTTCAAGTTGTTTTTTGACTTCTGTGATATCAAGTCTTTTTTTAGAATAACTTCCAAAAGGAACCTCTAAAACCCAGTCAAGATAGCCTTGTATGAGATTTGCATCGGCAGAGTCTGGATGCATTCTTGAAAAGCGATCAATTTGTTTAGATATCTCTTTATAGGCATCTTCACGCATATACTTTTTTTTCTTTTCAAGTTTTGCTCTATACTCTTCAATCTCTTCTTCTCGTTGTGTATCAGTTCCGAGTTCTTGTTGTATCTGTTTGAGTTGTTCTTTGAGAAAATACTCTTTATTGACTTGTTCGATACGTGAATGTACTTTGGATTTGATTTCACGTTGTAATTTGCTAGCTTTTATCTCTTCCGTGATGTACTCAATCAGCATAAATAGTCGCTCTTCAAGACTTGTTGTGACAAAAAGTTTATACGCTTGATCTTTTTTCAATTTGATAGTGCTTGCGATAAGATCTACAATACGATTTGGTTCTTCATTTTCTTCGATAGTTTTGAGTAAATCTGGTGGGAAAAGATCTGTGACGGCTGAAAGGGTTCGTATCTTTTCACGTAAAATCTGCAACGTTGCATTGACTTTAAGTTCATGAAAAGGTTCGATATGAATGGTATCGACGATAGCACTAAGAGGCTTTGTTCCGATAGGCTCTAAAATTTTTCCTTTTTCCAAACCTTGAAAAAGTATTTTTATTCTGCCATCAGGAAGGGTAACTTTTCGCATAATCGTACCGATAACACCACTGTCATAGATACTCTCAAAATCCCTCTCTCCTTCCTGCCCTTGATGTGTAGAGACGATCAAAACCAGTGAATTGGCTTCAAGGGCAAGTGTTGCTGCTTCAATATTTTCTTGTTCTGTTAAAAAAACAGGAGAGATCATGAAAGGATAAAGAAAAAAGTTATCCTCTACTATGATAGGTAGTTTTTCGGGAAAATCCCCATAATTGTGTAACTGCATCTACTTCACCTCAGTCTAATATGGCACTAAATATACCACTGTTTTGTGTGGCTATAGGTGTATCTTTTAACCAGGATTGATTTATCTTTTTTTGATAGATTTTTGCTGCTTTGTCACGACCGAGTCTTTTGTATAGTTTTGCTATATCACGATTAAGGATCAATTCTGTGAGATAGAGTTTTGTCAGTATCGTTTCAACAAGAGGATTATAGATAGAGTGTGGAAATTTTTCAAGGTATAGATTTGCATCTGCTATGGTATCTATCAATAGTTTTTGATTACGTTTTGGGTTTTTAAACTCTTTAAAATGTGATTTTATTTTCAGATATTTTAGATACTCGATATTTTTACTTGTTGCAAAACGTCTGATATAGTTATCAAGATAAAAATTTGCCATCAAATACTCATCTTCTTCTAGATGTGCGTGTGCGAGTATCATCAACGATTCCTTAAGATAGGGCGAACCTACATGCTCACTTGCCAGTGATGTATATGCATCATCTGCTTTGTCAAGATCTCCATTTGCATTATATTTTAAAATTTCTTTGTACCAGTACGCAGCGGGTTTGTTGTATGTCTCTTGTTCTTTGAGTTTTGAAGAACATCCTGTTGTGATAAACAGAAGAAGTGTTAAAGTTGCCAAATAACGAATTATCATTAATTTTCTCCTTTGATAATGAATTATTTTACCTAAATCTATGTTACTTTTCTCTAAAATAGTCGATATTCACTTAAACACAAGGATTTTTCATGCACTTAGAAGTTGTATCACCGATACTAGGTTTTGAAGCAGTCAAAACATTTTCATGGGAAAAGATTGATGATTTTTTTTCTAAACTTGAAGCTGTAGGAGCGAAAGAAATTGCATTTACACTTATCGACCCTACAACGATTCGTTCTTATGATTTTATGATTCCTCTTTTTTATAAAAATCTTTTAGAGATTGAAAAAAACGAAGATGTCGCAGTCCTTAATATAGTTATCATCCAAAATCCTATCGAAAATGCTACTATTAACTTTTTAGCACCTTTGATTGTCAATACAAAGAAAAATCTATTAGCCCAAGTTGCTTTAGATAGTACAAAGTATCCTGACTTTGGTATCGCTGAACCGATAAAAGGTTACCTTCATGCATGATTTGAAACTAACGATCATCGGTAGTGGAAATATGGCTGAAGCTATTTTACATAGTGTTTCAAAAACATACACTGTAGAAGTTGTTGCTAGAGATCAAAAGCGTCTTGAAACATTGTTACAACCATTTGGTACCAATGTGAGCTATCAGGTACTTGGTGAAACGTATGATATCAGCGATAAAAATATTATACTTTGTGTAAAACCTTATGCTTTGGCTGATGTAAGTAAACATTTTAGTGGTCAGGCAAATGCCCTTTTATCTGTACTTGCAGGTGTTCGTTTGGAAGATTTAAAACGTCACATAGCAGCAAAACACACCGTACGTACGATGCCAAATCTCGCTGCAAAATATAGCAAATCTATGACAACACTTTGTGGTGATAGTACATTTAAAAATGAAGCTATGGAAATATGCAACTGTTTTGGTGAATCTCTCTGGCTTTGTCATGAAAAAGAGATCGATATTGCAACAGCCGTTGCAGGAAGTGGTCCGGCATTTTTAGCGCTGGTTGCTGAATCATTAGCCGATGGCTGTGTGAAAGAAGGTTTAAAACGCTCAGATGCACAAGATTTGGTAAAAGGATTATTTGCAGGATTTGCACCACTGATAGCACAAAACCACCCTGCTATGCTTAAAGATGCAGTTATGAGCCCAGGTGGTACAACAGCGGCAGGGTATGGTGCGCTAGAAGAAGAAAATGTACGAAATGGTTTTATAAAAGCGATTCAAAAAGCATATGAGAAGGCGAAAAAACTTGGAGGGTGAAACTGTGTAGGGAAGGTCATAGACCTTCCTTTCTCTTATAGATTGTGTTCTTTTTTGTAGTCCATGATTATGGCATAAGCTTCATCTTTGAGCAACAGTTTCTCTTTTTTCAATGTCTCCAATGTTGCTTGTTCCATATGTTCTCTGCCAGCTTCCACTTCTTTGATTTGATCATCTAGTGCGTTATGTTTCTCAAATATCTTTGCAAAGTGTGCATTTTCTGTTTTTAATTTTGAAATAATATCTCTGTATTCATGTAACATGAAGTTCTCCTGTTAATTTATATTTACGTTTCTATTCTAACATTTATGTTCTGTAATCAGCATTAATTTTAACATAGTCATAACTTAAATCACATCCATAACTGGTAAAACTGTGATTTGCGATCCCTAAATCACAACTGATTGTAAAGCTCTCTTTTTTCATAATTTCGAAAGCTTTGTGTTCTCTTTCTTTATCTAAAATTGGAAATTCTTTTGCATAAATGATAAGATCAGCATACTTAATCACAAGACTTTCTTCATCACAGTCGATACCGCTTGCCCCTATGGTTGATGCGATACGTCCCCAGTTTGGATCTTCTCCAAATAGAGCAGTTTTAACCAAAAGTGAGTTACTGAGTGCTTTAGATGCTTTTTGTGCATCTTCTTTACTCTTTGCACCTTTTACGGTAAAAGCAACCACTTTATTTGATCCCTCGCCATCTTTGAGAATCATCATTGAGAGTTGGTGTGTGAGCATATCTAGTGCCTGTGCAAAGGCTTCTTTGTGGTATGTTTTACTTGTATGATTTGAGAGTAGCAAAACAGTGTCATTGGTAGATGTATCACCATCAACACTGATCGTATTAAAAGATTTTTCTACGCTTTGTTTTAACACATCGTCCATCTCTTCTTTTGGTATATCTGCATCTGTGACGATAAAACAGAGCATCGTTGCCATCGCAGGATTGATCATACCCGCTCCTTTGCAGATACCAGCGATGTGAAATGTATCACCATCGTCTAGTTCGACTTTAAATGCCAACTCTTTTTCAAAGCTATCTGTCGTCATGATCGCTCTGGCTGTTTTATGAGAGTTTTTAGCATCAAAATCAAACTTATCAAAAGCAGATGTAATCGTATCGATAGGCAGCGGATAGCCGATGACACCGGTTGAACTCATCACGGGATTGGTACAAGGATATACTTCTTGTAGTTTTGAAAAGATCGTGTTGATATCTTCGATTCCTCTTTTTCCTGTCATAGCATTTGCATTTTTAGCATTCATCAAGATGAAATTGGTTTGAAATCCTTTAGGATAGGCTAAAAAATGTTTGATAGGTGCAGCTTGAAATCTGTTTGTTGTAAATGTTGCACTAATATCGCAGAGTGTATCACTTCTGATAAAGGCTACATCGCCGTCTATATCGCTCGTACCACTATTGGCAGGATTTGTTTTCATGCCGACATTGACACCATCACAATAAAATCCTTCTACATTTGCCAAACCACCTTTGATGGGAAAAATATTAAACATTTTTATACTCCGTTGGACGCTCTTTTTTGCGTGCTATTTTTTTTGCCATTCTGATACCTTCACTACCTCCGATAAGCATCAGTTTTGATCCTATCGTGATAATCGTCTCTTCACCTGGCATAGGTATAAAGTTATCTTTATCATCACGTATACCTACTACGTTGACTTTGGTAAAGCTTGATAGTTTGATATCTTTAAGTTTTTTATACAACATCCACGAATAGCTTGGAATTTTAATCTCTTCGATATCCAAAGGTGTATCTTTTTTATACAAAAACTCTTCGAGGATATTTTCCATCTCAGGACGCTGGCTGATAGCACTCATACGTTGTGCCATCAGTTTGGTAGGGGAGACCACACTATCTGCACCAAGTTTTTTAAGTTTTTCGATATCACTCATGGTTCTTGCGTTTGTTAAGATAAAATAGGGTCGTCTTCGTTTGATCTCTTTTTCGTGTAATCTTGCAGATGCGATAAGAGCGATATTGTCAGCGATATTTTCAGACAATGTGATAATACCTTTTGCACTAGAAAGATG
>JALULO010000149.1 GCA_027056215.1 Campylobacterales bacterium
ATTGTATGGTTGTAGATGATTTCTTGAAACTTATGGCTTTTGGGTTCTAGGTAAATTTTTTTACGTGATTTTCCATCTTTGATAGCTCCACAAACAAAACCTCCTACTTTGATACTCTTTTGGATACTTTTATGCCTATCTTCTAGTGACAGCTCCACACTAGATATATGAATCTCACCCAATTTCAATCCATCTTTCAATACTGCCTCAGCTATTTTCTTTTCATTTTCTTTTTCTAGTGCTGCGTATTTGATGATGATTTCATCTTTAATATAAAGTATTTTAAAATTCATAGATTTGAAAAGTTTACCATTTTGGTGTTTGTACCCTGTATGCTCCTTGGCATCTAAGTGTGTATAGACAAAAGATTGAAACAGTTTTGCTAGTATGCGTCTTATAGGTAGATTTTTAGTCGGTATTTTAGCTTTGATTTGTAGCATAATATCTCCATCGTGTAAGTGCAAATATTATATCTCTTTTAATGTATATTTTATACTTCTAGCAACTGTTCTTCAAGTAGATTTTCTTTTGCATATTTTTTTAAAAGTCCGGAGGATTTTAGAAAGTCTACTATCTGTGCGTCTAGCTCTCCTTTTTCTACCATACTGTCTAGTATTTTATAACTTTCTGTGAGTGTTTTTGGGCGTTTATAGGGACGGTCATGGGCTGTTAGGGCTTCAAAGATATCGGCGATTGCGAGGAGTCTTGCTTCAAAAGATATCTTATCTGCTGTGATACCGTTTGGATAGCCTGTACCATTGAGTTTTTCATGGTGCATACCTGCGATGAGGGGGACATTGGCATATTTTTTTGGAAATACAAGTCTACTTAACATATCGTTGCTTACTTTTGCGTGTTCATTGATGATGTTGCGTTCTTCATCGTTGAGTGTTCCGTAGCGGATGGAGAGGTTTTTGAGTTCATCTTCTGTTAAAAGTGTGATTTCTTGACCCTCGATGCTAAATCTTTTTTGTGCGATTTGTTCTAATCGTTTGATTTCTTCATCACTGGTATAGCCTGTTGGTAGATTTTTACGTTTGATAAACAGTAGATCATCATCTAGTTCTTGTAGGGTTGTGTTGAGGATGTTCTGTTCTTTTTTGATATCGAGTGCCAAATCACCTTGGAGATATGCGATTTTTTGTTGAGAAAATGTTAGTTTTAAAGAGAGTTTGAGGCGTTCAAATCGCTCTTTTACTTCTTCTATTCGGTTATGGATAGTTTCAAGTTTTGTTGATTTATCGAGGATGTATTCTGGTGTTGCTATTTTACCTATGTCATGCATCCAAGCTGCTAGTTTGAGTTGGTCAAGAGCGTCTGCGTCATAGTGGATATCTTTATAGCGATCTTGGTCTTCATCTATGCCTTTTGAAATGATTTCCATAAGTTTGGCAACACGGTTGATATGACCATATCCAAAAGGGGATTTGGCATCCATCGCAACAGCGATACTTTCTAAAAAGGAGTAGAGTAGTTTTTCGAGGTCGCTGATGAGTCGATTCTTGGTGATGGCTATGGCAGCGTAGGCACTGTAACTTTTTAAGATTTCGATATCTTTGTCTGAAAAAGGAATATAACTTTTATCAAAAATGTCATATTTATTGATCATTTGTAACACCCCGATGAGTTCCTCTTCATGATCGATCATGGGGATGAGAAGCATCGATTTTGAGCGGTATTGGTTTGCTTTGTCGAACTTTTTCATACCTTCAAAATCAAATCCTTTTTCATGATAGACATCGGCGATGTTTATAATCTCTTGTTTATTAGCACAAAGGGCTGAGACATTGGAGAGGTTTGAACCTATGGGTGTAAAGAGTTCAACGGGTGGCCAGTTTTGGATTTTACTCTCGTGTATGCCTAGTTTTTTATTGATAACAACTTCAAACTTGAGTTGGTGTTTGTCTTTGAGGTAGATTGTACCGCCTTCACATGGAATCTCTTTCATCACTTTTACGAGTACTTGTTCGAGGATTTTGGAGAGATCATTTTCTTTTGCAAGGGCTGTAAGCATATCTAGTTGTGTTTGTTCTTTTGGTTTTTCGAGAAGTCCTTTTTTGAGATAGGCTTTTGGTGCTAAAAACTTAATATTGTCTGCAAATTTTGGATAGTTTTTTATTTCATTGAGTATTTCATCCCTATAATTTTCTTTGAGGTGTATCGGGTAGATGTGGATTTGGCGTTTGAGTTTGTCTAGTGTCCCGTGAAGTAATTTTGGAGTGAGGTGTTTACTTACTTTTGCCAATGTTTCCATAGAAGAGGGGAATGAAAAATCGATCAGTAAGGAGTCTATTTTAGGATTTGCATTGATTTCATCAAAGATGGTATCACAAAGGTACGTATCGGGTGCATAAAGCAAAGAGAAGAATGGTTTTTCTACGACAAAAGCACAGGTTGGAACACTATGGCACACTTCGATAGCTTTGATTTTAACATCGTCAAAATGGTAGACTTCACCGATTTGTATAGGGATAAGTTCTATGGCATTTTGTGTAGAATTTGGCAGTTTTATCTCTGTGAAGTCTGGCCAGATA
>JALULO010000150.1 GCA_027056215.1 Campylobacterales bacterium
AGAAAGACATGGTAATGATGCGGCGTATCCATCTCTTTGAGTTCGTTGATGAAGGATAATGCAACTTGTACCCCTCCTCCAACATACAAATTTGAGGTGTTAATAATCATTGTCATTGCTCTTCCTATTTTGTTTCAAAAAAACTACTTTTAAAACATGTGTATTCTCAAATTGAATTGGTGCCATAAAATTATCTCCATATAGCGTACTAAGATACGTTGACACATCATGTGGTACGCGATATGTTTTTGTCTCAAACTTAGCTTGACCTGTAGGTACATAAGCATGAAGCGGTCGTATGGATTTGCAGTATGCCCATGACGCTGTCAATCCATCCCCTACTTCATCACTTGGATTTATGTAGGATATGGTTTTGATGATACTATAAAAAAGATCAAAACCTTTTTCTCCCATTACCGAACCCATAAGTGAAAGTAGCTTCATTAGTTTTACAAGTATTCGATATTTTATCCCATCCTTTTGAGAAACATTGAGTTTATCAGTATCTGTATGAATTGACATCACTTCAAGCAACACAAAACCGGCACGCTGGACTTTTCTCAGTATGTGGTTTTTTGGCATGATGTCAAAAGGGAAAATATCAATAAAAATTCCATTAAATTCAAAATTGTCTTCTATTTTCGAATATCGATCTCTAACTTTTACAAATGGTAATTTATATTTTTTATCAGATTTCCTTGATTGTACGCCCAACTCAGGTGGCAATTCTTTCTCAAGCAAAGGAAGCAGCACATCATAGTCTTCTCTCATCAACCCAATATCTATATCGTCATCCCAAGGTATAAAACCTTTATGTCTTACTGCCCCTAATAGTGTTCCGCCATCAAGCCAATATGTTAGTCCATGTTTTTCGCATATCTTCACTACTTCATCTAAAATATATAGCTGCCTTTCTCTAACAAATTCTTTGACATCTTGATAATCATACTCTTTTCCAAACTCTATTGTCATTACACTCTACCTTGAAACTGTATTTTATAATAAGAACAACGAAATATAAACTGAGAAGCAACATCAGCCATCAACGTAGAAAAAGCCGCTCCTTCAATCCCATATTTTGGTATCAGGATTATATTGCCTATCAAATTAAGAAGTGCCGTAAAGATATGCACTTTCATATAAAACTTTTCTCGTTTGATGGCTATGAAAAAAGTCGGATAAAAAAGATTTACCCACAAAACCGAAGCTGTTAATGATAGGATAATCAGAACATGCTCCGAATCAAGATACTTATCTCCATAAGCTATAGAAAGTATCATTCCCGAAAAATAGTACATAAACAGCGCGATGAGTGCTGCGACACCCACGCCCACCACAGCAAAGAGTTTCCCTTCATTCCACTCCAGTTTCTTCTCAGCCATCCGAGGGAAGATCACCGATGTAAACACGCTGCGCACCACGATAAAAGCAAATACGATCTTATAAGCCGCATTATAACGTGCAACCGCCTCATAATCCATAAAATACTTTATCAAGATCGTATCGAGGTTGTAATACATCAAAATCAAAAATGTGGATACAATCAATGGCAACGATTTGACGATAAAGATGCGAACTGCGTACTCTTTTGTTTGCAAGGTATTTATTGCAGTTTTAATGGAGAATGGCGAAACAATGCCGAGTCGAATGATCCAATACACAAAAGGCAACAACAATGAAGCCGTCAAGATCACAAGATAGGTTTTGTAGGATGGTGCGATAAGCAACAAAATAAAAGATAGTGATAGAATGATACTTTTGGCAAGTTTGATTTTGGCAATGATACCAAACTGCTGTTTTGCCTGAAGGTACCAAAACAGATCAACGACACGTGAAAAAAGATAAAGCTCCATAAAGAGTGCTATACCGAGATGCTCTCTTTGACAACACGAAACATACGCAGCCCACAATGCTCCCACCAATACGAACAGTAGCATTTTGACAGCAGCAACAATCTTGAGTATCTTTAGATCCAATCCTGGGTGTGAAGCCACCTCTCTTGTTGAGAGTTGCGGCAAACCTAGATCTATGAAAATAACAAAGTAAGACAGGAGAGCTAAAATATAGTTCAAGTATCCAAAATCAGTCGGGCTAAGTACGCGACCCATGTAAATAAACAGTGAGAAGATTACTGCTTTTTCTATCAACTCTGATAGCGTTACGAGGGATAGGTTTTTTAAGAGTTTCATATTTAAATACTATTCCCAATAATCTGGCAAAGCATGATAATCACCATATATTTGAATAGGATACGAACTTCCGAAGATCCCTATATCCACTGCGTACTGAGTATAAAAACGCTTCTGAATATAGTCGCGCATAGACAAACCCAGCAAGCCTCCCGCCAGAACACCATAAATAAGCATAAGTGCAAGAGCACCTTTTATTTCTTTTTGATGGAATTTAATATGCACCCACAGATACCCAAGATAGACAATCAAAAATGGTTTGAAATATTGAGAGAGCCTTTGGAAAATAAACATATCAATAGATAACACTCGGGAAAAAACAAACA
>JALULO010000151.1 GCA_027056215.1 Campylobacterales bacterium
TATAATTATATTAGCTTAAGATAATAAGTCGTATACTAGTAGTAGATAAAAACATTTAGTTCGTTTCGATTTAGAAACAAAACAACAGGTGTTATAACTTATTACCAAGTGATATTTGTAATACCTTTCTGTAAAGGAGATTATTATGAAATCACGTTTATTAGCCCTTTTTTTAGCACTATTTATGGTGTTTGCTTACGTTGGATGTAGTAAAAATAGTGGCGGTTCTTCAATACCATCAGCAAGTACTGTAACAACTGGTGTAACAGGAACAGTAACTGATATGCAAGGAAATCCACTTAGTGCTGTGACTATATATAGTGAAGGTAACACTAGCCTTACAAATAAAGATGGTCTGTATAGCATTAAAACTTCTGCTTCTAAAAGTGTAAGCGTTACAGCAGAGTTTGACGGCTATGCACGAAATACTAAAATCATCTCAGTAACACAAGATACTCTAAGCAAGCAAGATATAAAACTCGCAAAAGTAGATACAGTAACAACCTTCAATACTGCAAATGGTAGTACACTCAAAGCAAAAGAAGCTACCGTTCTGTTACCTGTTGGTACATATACACTAGATGATGGAACAACATATACTGGTGACATAGTCGCAAAAGCGACATATAACAAAGTAACTACTGTAAATGGAAATGAAGCATACCCTGGAGAATTTATAGGTGAAACTACGGATGGTGATACTAAAGTGTTACAATCTTATGGCTTTATTGATGTCACACTTCAGAGTGCTAGTGGTGAAAATGTAAATCTTGCTTCAGGAGCCTTAGCAACACTTACTTACCCAAAGGATTCAAATATTAAAGAGACTCCTGAAACTATTCCACTTTGGTACTTCGATACACAAAAAGGTATCTGGATTGAAGAAGGAGTTGCAACTTATGATGCAACTACAAACTCTTATGTTGGAACTGTTGGTCACTTTAGTACATGGAACTTGGATTCCAAATTTGATGGTGCTGTTCTAAAGGGGTGTGTAGAAGATGCAAATGGTATTCCTATGCCACAAGCTGATATATATCTCTCTACAGCAGGTTGGAATAAACATGTACTTAATAATGATATAAGCGGTGACTTTGAGTTTATTAATGCCCCTTCAAATATCACAGTCTCCATTGTGGCTAAACTTGACAATCTTAGATCTGCCGAGCAGACTGCAACCCTTTTGCCAAACCAAACAACAAATCTCAAAAATTGTCTTGTTATTGATGCAAATGCTTCGGATTTATTTGTAACTCTTCAAGGTAAACTGGTAAATGGAGATGGTGATGCAATAACTGGACAAGGAGTATCTATTTCTTCTGTAAAAGATGATGGAACTACTGTATATATTGCTAATCCCTACACAGATAATAAAGGTATATTCTCCCTCGCTATAAAACAGTCAGACCTTGGTACACTTGACATAAATTCTTGGTACAATAATATTCAGTTTGACAATAAATTTCCTATCTCTAATACAACACAGAAAATAGTTGACTTAGGAACTATTAAGTATGCCCTCTCTACTATTAGTGCATGTGTTACACTCCAAAAAGGTTCTGTGACATCGGAGAACGGGGTAACTACACTACCTGATGGAACAATTTTAAATGATGGAACAACAATCACAGCTAATGGTTACACAACCTTTGGTACAAATGAAAGAGAATTTTCGGTAAATTCGGCATATAATGTAAATAGCTATAATCCTAAAGATTTTAGTGCTAATGGTGGGTATTTTACTTTTACTATACCAAGAGACAATCTTACACATGATTTATATGCACATACCTTTACTAAGACAACAGAAACAAAAGATACTCAGTATGGTAAAATTACCACTACTACTAAAAACTATAATCTTACTGGTAAACTTAGCTTTTTAGCAAATGCATCAACTATTGATTTAAGTAAAAACTGCTTAGAATTAAGTAAAATCACTGCCTTAAACTTAACAGCAAATACTTCTCTATCTTCAAGTAATTCCAATGTACACTTAGAAGTAAGCTTTTTACAAGATAATGGGCAGTGGGGAGAAGTAGTTGCGGGAGAAGGATCAACAGCGAAATCTCTCTCTTTTGATATAAATAACAATGGAAAATATATCATCAAAGAAGTCGTAAATGATTATAACCAAAATACAACTTTTGACGGAACAGTAAGCCTTACAGTTAATGGTCAAACATATACTATCACATTACCATCAAACTCTAGTACTGGTGGTCAGCCATCTGAATGGTGGACTGCATTTAGTATAGAGTCTTATAATGGTTCTATCACTGTTACAAAAGTGAATAAAGCTTGGTAACCCTCAAGGAGGAGAGATAATTCTCCTCCTTTTTTCTCACATACAGAATAATATTAAAACTTTTTTGCTATAATTCCATCATTAATTTAAAGGCTATTAGATGAATATAGTAACTGGTTCTTCAACCGCACTTATAACACCATTTAAAAATGGAAAACTAGATGAGCAGGGTTATGCTGCACTTATTACAAG
>JALULO010000152.1 GCA_027056215.1 Campylobacterales bacterium
CTCATAGCTCTTCTCCTTATATTTTTTTAGCAAAGTCATCTTGAGTGATTGGTTTTCTTTCACCCTGTTGTACTTTTTTAACATCATCATACATATCACAGTATTCTCTAACCTCTGTATCTTGCTTCAAGATACCTGTAGGGAAAAGATTCAACTGCTCTTCTGGAGACATTGCATCATATTTCTTTTTAGAAACCGTAATAGTATCAATCCAATCAAGGTTTTGCATAGCAGACTGCATTTTGTTCTTTCTACCAAGGTTAATATGACAGTTAGATTGAATATCTAAAAATGAGAATCCTTGATGTTCCATCGCTTGAAGCATTAACTTCTCCATCTTTTTAGGAGAGTTTACTGTCTCACGACCAACAAAAGAAGCCCCAGCTGCAATAGCAAGTTCACAAGCATCAAAAGTAGGGTCAATATTTCCTGCTTTTTGAGAAACTGTCCACATACCTTGTGGTGTTGTTGGACTTGTTTGTGAATTTGTTAATCCATAAATAAAGTTGTTAATAAGAATCATTGTCATATCAATGTTTCTTCTACAACCATGAATAGTATGGTTACCACCAATAGCAAGACCATCACCATCACCTGCTACACAGACAACATGTTTGTCTGGGTTAGCCAATTTAATACCTGTTGCAAATGCAATGGTTCGTCCATGAGTAGTATGTACAGTGTTGAAGTCTACATAAGAAGAGAATCTTCCAGAACATCCAATACCAGAAACAATACACACATCATCTTTTTTCCATCCAATTTTTTCAACTGCACGGATAAATGATTTTAATATGATACCATCACCACATCCCCAACACCAAAGTGTTGGCATTTTATTTACTCTTAAGTAATTGTCATAGTTAAACGCCATTTTATAGCTCCTTTACTTTTTCGATAATATCTTTTGGAGAGAATGGACGACCATTGGTCTTAGTTAATTTTGCAATATCTAATCTACCCATACTTCGTTGAACCTCTTCAAGGTATTGACCTTGGTTAAGCTCAACAGAGAGAACTTTGTCAAATTTTTGCCCAAGCTCATGCATTCTTGTTTCAGGAGAAGGCCAAAGTGTAATTGGTCTAAACATACCAACTTTAATGCCATCTTTTCTAAGCATATTAATCGCTTCTTTAATCGCTAATGAAGCTGAACCATAACCAACAATAAGAATATCAGCATCATCTACCATATACTCTTCATTTAGTTCAATCTCATCTTGATATTTTTCAACTTTTTGGAAAAGTCTATCAATTAGTTTTCTACAAGTTTCAATCTCTTCAGTTGGGAAACCAGAACCATCATGGTGTAGTCCTGTATAGTGATATCTGTATCCTGTAAACATCGGGTTAAGCACTGCTGGTTGGTCTTGTTCTACACCGTAAGGAAGGTAATCTTCTGGAGCACCGTCAAACGTTTTTCTAGGAACAATTCCTGCTTTTACAGCTTCAGCTGTTGGTATTTCAGCTTTTGCATGCATATGTCCAATAGTTTCATCTAGTAACACAAATACAGGTTGCATAAATCTATCCGCTAGGTTAAAGGCTCTTACTGTTTCCGTATAACACTCTGCAAGGTTACCTGCACAAAGTGTGATAGATTTGTAATCTCCATGTGATGGGTTCTTTGCCTGAGCAACATCCCCTTGAGATACACGTGTTGGTAAACCAGTTGATGGTCCCCCCCTCATAACATTGATAACAACTAATGGTACTTCACACATCTGCGCAAGTCCAAGGTTTTCAGCTTTAAGTGAAATACCAGGTCCTGATGTTGCTGTTAGTGTTCTTACACCAGACATACCTGCACCAATGGCTGCTGCAACTCCTGCAATCTCATCTTCCATCTGAATCGCTGCTCCACCAATTTTTGGTAAAAGGTCAGAAGCAACATGCATAATTTCACTTGATGGTGTTAATGGATATCCTGCAAAAAACATACATCCTGCATCAACTGATGCAATAGCTGCTAGCTCATTACCACTTGAAATGATCTCTCTTGTCGCTGACATTAGTTAGCCTCCTTATAATCTGTAGGTATCCTATACCCATTGCTTGCAATTGCCTCTTGTCTTGCTTTTGACGTGTCTGTAAGCTTTGCAAATTTAAACTCTTTTTTCTCAGCTACATAAATAGCAAAATCTGGACATGAAAGTTCGCACTCATTACATCCGATACATGCATCGGGTGCAATTACAGAAATCATTGCTCCTAATGTTGAAGTTGGTTCCTGTTGCATAGAAAGTACACCCGCTGGACAGGCATCTACACAAATATCACATGCTTTACATCTAGCTGTGTCTACCCATACAGGCGTATTAGCTGGAGCTGTCATTACTTTTGACATTGGTTCCCCTTTTTTTTAATATAATTACGTGAGGTTTAGTATTCACTAGAATTAGGATAGCTTAGTTTTAGTAAAGTGGATATGAATAAGGTTTAATTGTCTTTATTATAAGTAGGGTTGTTACCATTTGAAGCAAGTAAATAGGGTATAAAT
>JALULO010000153.1 GCA_027056215.1 Campylobacterales bacterium
CAAAACCTGCAAAAATTTAATGATCTTTTACACGCGCCGTATGGTATCGTCTTTGTAACAGGTCCTACTGGTAGCGGTAAAACAACAACACTTTACGCAGCACTCAACGATATCAAAGATATCGAAAATAAAATCATCACCATCGAAGATCCAATCGAATACCAACTACCTCTAGTACAACAAATCCAAACCAATGATAAGATCAACTATGGTTTTACCGACGTGCTAAAATCCGTTCTTAGACAAGATCCAGACATCATCATGGTAGGTGAAACCAGAGATGCGCAAACACTCGACACAGCCGTTGGAGCTTCACTAACGGGGCATCTTGTTTTCTCAACACTCCATACAAATGACGCACCAAGTGCAATCACTCGGATGGTACAGATGGGGTTACAATCATATCTTATAGCAGACTCTTTAGTTGGAATCGTCACGCAAAGACTAGTAAGAAAAATATGTTCTTCATGTAAAAGCGAGCACAAACCGCAACTTACACTGATAGAAAAAGCCAAAAATTATCTACCACAAAATTACCAATTTTACAGTGGCAAGGGGTGTTCTCAGTGTGGCTTTACAGGTTATAAAGGACGTGTCATGATTTGTGAGATACTCAACATCGACGCAAACCTCTCAAATGAGATTGCTCTTGGTAAAAACAGGTATGAGATTTACGAAGCAGCATTAAAAAGTGGTTATGAACCTATGATCGTCGATGGTATCGATAAAGCGCTTCATGGCGTAACCACAATAGAAGAAGTCTTTAGGGTTGTCAAGATATGAAATATTTTGAGATCACGTATCTCAGTGGTGGGGTACGTAACAATACGATCATCACATCAACACATAAGATCGAAGCACTTAAACAGTTTCAAGATGCAACACTTGGAATCTTTGTTTCTATCCAAGAAATCAACGAACCTTTTTCGCAAAAGATACAAAATTGGCAAAGATCCCTCAAACAAACTTCTTTCAAGAAAAAAGTCCCACTTGAACCCTATATCGCCTCTTTACGACAACTCGGTGTGATGCTCGATGCTGGTATATCGATCAATCAATGTTTTGAAGAAGTTGTCAATACCACACAAAACAAACAAGTCAAAGAGATATTTCACCAAATGTCCGTCAAAATCGAATCGGGAGAATCTATAGGCAATGCTTTTGAGAGTTATAGTTATGAACTAGGGCATGTTTCCGCCGCAATCGTTAAACTTGGTGAACAGACAGGAACACTCTCTGAAGAGATCATCAAACTTACCACGATCTTAGAAGAGATTTATGAAAACAGAAAAAAGCTCAAAAAAGCCCTACGTTACCCTGCTATCGTCATGAGTGTGATGCTTATCGCCTTTATAGCAGTTATACAGATGATTGTCCCCCAATTTAAGGAGATGTTTGATGAGTTAGACAGTGCTCTACCCTATCCTACTCAGTTACTATTGGGATTGCAAGCATTTATCTCTGAAAATGGTCTGTATATCTTTATCATGATCATTGTTTTGATTGCTTTGCATACATTTTTCTATCAAGCAAAAGGAAGATACAAATATACCTTTGACAAATATATCCTCAAACTTTACCTCGTAGGAAAGATCACACGTCTTTCGATGACAGGTCGTTATATCTTTGTTTTTAACAAACTCACAAACTCTGGTATTCCTATCATAAAAGCACTCTCCATCGCACAAAACATCGTGGAAAACGACTATCTTAGAGAACAATTTTCAACCATACAAGATGCCATAGAAGAAGGAAAATCTCTCACCCAAGGCTTTACACAAAGTGCACAATTTGAAAATATGACTATTCAAATGATAAAAGCAGGAGAGGCAAGTGGCGCACTCAACAATATGCTTGAAAAAGTGGATAAATACTACTCCGAAAAATACAGTGAACTCGTAGACAATATCTCCACTTACATCGAACCTATCATGATCGCCGTGCTTGCAGGTTTTTTAACCCTACTCGCCCTTGGTATATTTTTACCGATGTGGTCTATGGCAGATGCGATGGACAAATAGAGTCACTATGATCATGAACAAGTTACACTGAAGTTGATAGCAAGATCATCCTGTGAAAAATCAACCGGTGCAGTATTGTTTATATCTATCAACATAAAATCACCGCTGCTAACAGACTTTGTAACAGAGCGGTCACTGGAGACTTGACAACCTGTTGTAGCATTGGCTTCTGGGACATAAAGCCAGAAGTCATTTTTATCCGGTTTGTTTTCAATATCACGTGAAGCAACAGCAGTAGGAAATTTAACACCCCTGCTCGGATCGGAAGCTTTTCCTGTGTATAAAATACAAAAAGCATTATTTTTATTTAACGTTTTTCGTTTCACAAAACCGCTTTTGGCAGACGCTTTTAACAATCCACCCAAAGGATCACCATTTTTGGATAAATCTTTAGGATATCCTTTGGACGTAAGTTCTGCACTAATGTTATCATCAGCTCCGTCATTGTCCCAGTCAAAATCCTCCTCACTCATACTCCATGCACTGTGAATCGACGCTAGTGCAGTGTTTACTGCCGAAGCGGTAGAAAGCTCCGTCGCCCGCAACGCATGCGCTTTAACACCTGTAAATTTTGGAATTGCCATCGCAGAGAGTGTACCGATAATGACAATAACGAAGATAAGCTCTACGATAGTGAAGGCTGTTCTGTTCATAATTTTTTCCTTTTGTCAATCTATATTTATAAATCGACAAAAAGGTAAAAAATTTTAGCATGGTGGGAGAATCCCACCAAATAGCATTTGAATGTTTTGTGTAGTTAGATGTTTATAAGGTGGATTTCATCCACCCTACGGGGCGACCCAATAAGATTTCATTACGCAGACAATCTATCCTCTGATACAACATTTGGTAAATTTGTAGTGATTACTTCTCCAATATTTACTATCTTACTTGCTTGATCTATATCTATACCCACAATTTTGCCATTTTTATCAAAATCTAATACAACACCATCAGAAATCTCTTGACTGTCTACACTCTTGGATTGAGAAAGATTGATATAGAGAGAATCAGTCTCTTTATAATAATGTAATTTCATATTTTAAACCTCCTATCTGGAAAAATATTATGAATCGTTACTCTATCAGCCAGAGTAACAACTCTAAAAACTTTATTATCAAACTCTTCGATAATACCCCAAAATCTAACTCGTTGGTTATCCTGAATATCAATTTTTAAAGGATTTTCAATAACTCTAACACACCACTCTTTTTTGATATAGCTTCTCTTTTGTAAAACTTCATTTTCAAAATAGTCTGTAAATTTATATCTATCCAAAATCCAATCCACTGGTTAAGTTCATGATGTATTGTATCTAAATGAAAAATCTATTTCAAGAGTACAGAGGCAAGCATTGTAGGGTGGGAGAATCCCACCAAAAAACATGCTAAAATAACCAATGTCAAATTATACAAGAGTTTTCCAAGATGGTCATGATTATTTTTTTACAATCGTTACACACAAAAGAAACCCCATTCTCGTAAAAAACGCAAACCTGCTCAAAGAGAGCTTCAAAAAAAGCAAGCAAACATTTGATTATGAAATAAAAGCCATTGTCATATTGCCCGACCATATCCACATGATTATAACCCCAAAAAATGTCAATGAGTACCCAAAAATCATCAAAACAATCAAACAACATTTTTCAAAACATATCGACCCAAAATATTACACCCACATGACCCAATCCCAAAGCAGAACCCAAAAAGGATACAAACCAATTTGGCAAAAAAGATATTACGAACACACCATAAGAGATGAAAGAGATTTTAAAATCAGATTTGATTATATACATTTTAATCCAGTCAAACATGGATTTGTTTCAAAGGTAAGCGATTGGAAGTATTCATCGTTTCACAAATATACAAAATCAGGAATTTACGATAAAGATTGGGGAAATTTCGACAAAAATATAGATTTCGAATAAAACACATTTGCCGTAGGGTGGGAGAATCCCACCAAATAGCATTTGAGTGTTTTGTTAGTTAGATGTTTCTAAAGGTGGATTATATATCAGTTATTGCCAAACTAGATGTCATATCTGAAGTCTTAAAAACTGCTATATCTCCATCAGCATCAACAGCTGATGTATCTTGTCCTTCTCCTTCATAGTATGCTGGCTTTATACCTTGGTTATCAATTAAAGCAATATCGCCACTATGCAATACTTTTGTAACTTTTTTTTCACCCGATAAAGTACTATTATAGTATACTATAGTTATATCAATTGGTGATGCATTAAATGCCCATACATCATTTTTATCTGGACGACCAGCAACATCTGTAGATTTCTCAACACCTGTTATATGATTGCTAGATGCACCTTCTATAAATAATACATCATATGTAACATTATTATCTGTTTCCACTGTACCCGTACTATCAAGATTCACAAATTTTACCAATCTAAGACTATCGCTTTTCTTCGCAACTGCACTCAAAACTTTTTTGTTAGTATTTACCTTTTGATATGTTGTATTTGTGTGTGTACCAAATGGGGTATTGTGCCAATCAATTGCGATATTGTTTTGATCTTCCATCGTAAATTCCATTTTTGCTGTTATCGCAGACTGTAGTCCCGACAAAGCACTATATTCACTATTTACCTTCGCCCTATCCTTTATATCCCCAAATTTAGGTATCGCCGCTACACTGAGTATTCCTATGATAATAATCACAAAGATCAACTCAACCATTGTAAAACCATTTCTTCTCATGTCTTGTCCTTTGTATAGTTATTTAAAACTATATCGGCAAAAGGTATATTTTCTTAACCTCTGTTTTGCTTATTTCTCTGTTAATGCATTTTGTCGTATGTCTTTGAGTGGTTTGAGTAGGTATCGCATGATCGTTTTTTTGCCTGTTTTGATGTTGATATTTGCCATCATCCCAGGAAGTATAGGTTTATCGGGTGCGAAGGCGTAGTGGTCTGCTTTTACTCTGACTTGGTAAAAATTGTTACCTTTTTGATCGATAAAACTATCGGGGCTGATGGAGATAAGTTTTCCATGTAGAAGTCCATATCGGGTATAGCTGTATGCGGTGATGGCTATAGAAACATTTTGGTCTATGGCGATATTGCCACGATCGTTTGTTTTGATTTTTGCTTCTATGATTAAGTTATCATCTACAGGTGTTATCTCCGCTACTCTGTCTCCTGGTCTGACGATTCCGCCGATCGTGTGAAAGTAGAGTTTTTGTACGATACCGTTTACCGGTGAAGTGATTACTTTGCGTACTTCTCTGTCCTTGGTTGCTAGTTTCTTTTGGGTTAGTTGTTCTATCTTTAGAGTGACTTCATTAAGCTCTTTTAGCCATGAAGTACGTTTCTCACTTTTGAGTTTTTTGGTTTTGGTTAACGAGGACTTTATCTTTTGTGTGATAATCGGTATAGAGTTTTTAATCTCATTGATATCTGTAATCAAAGATTGACTCTTGGCAAGTTCTGCTAAGTATTGCTTTTTAGATGCTGCACCTTTTTTAACCAATCTTTGTAAGATTGATACATTTTCTTTTTGTGTTTTGAGTTGGGAACGAAGATTTTTCAGACGTTCACTTTTACGTTTTTTCTCCAGTCTGTTTTGGTCAAGATCATCCTGCAAGATACTCTTTTGTTCATGGTAGTTTTGCATCTCATTGGCAAAAATAGCTTTTTCATTATTTGCTTGAGGGCTTGTATTATTTACATCAAAATCATTTTTAAATGCTATTTGTGCTTTGAGTCTATCTTCTTTTATCAGCAATGATCGTAACGCTATCTCTTTTTCTACGGAGTCAGATTTGCTTGAACTATTTTTAAGTTTATAGATAGGATCACCTTTTTTAACCCTCTCTCCCTCTTGTACATAAATCTTTTCAACAATCCCGCCTTCAAGATGTTGTAAAACTTTTTTCTGAGAAGATGGTACTACTTTACCCATGCCGTGAACGAGTTCATCTACATCACTCACACTAGCCCAGACCAAAAAAAGTGTCATCATCACTACAATCGGCCAAACAACCAGATGATAATTCCATCTTTTTTCTATCGGCATATGTTCTCTCATGAGACACCCTTTGTCCGTTGTAACATCGCTAAAACCTCTTCTTTTGGACCATCAGCGACGATTCTACCATCATTGACAACAATCACGCGATCTACCAACTCCAGTGCAGCAAAACGGTGGGTAATCACAAGCAGTGTCTTTTGTGAAAGTGTACTATTTAGATGTGTAACCAGCTTTTTCTCTAAACCAACATCCAATCCTGTTGTTGGTTCATCGAGTATCATGATCGGTGCATCACTCATCAAGGCTCTTGCCAAAGCGACAAGATGACGTTGCCCAACGGAGAGATGAGAACCTCTTTCACCAACATTAAGCATATCAGCTGATCCGCTTTTTTGTACCAGTTCATCTAATCCCGTTTGATGTAACACTTCTACCATCTTTTCTTTTGAGATTTTCTGACTTAATTCTAGATTTTCTTTGAGTGTACCGCTAAAAAGATACGGTTCTTGTGGCATCAAAGCGATATTTTGCCTCAACTCTGTGGGATGAATACTCGAGATATCACTATGATCAAGAAATATTTTTCCCTCATCTGGTTCAACCAATCCACAAAGCAGTTTTTGAATCGTACTTTTACCCGCACCCGTTTGACCGATGATACCAACCTTCTCACCAGAAGTGATCGAAAAAGAGATGTCATGTATGGATGGTACATTACTTCCATGATAGGTAAATGAGACATGCTTAAATGTAATGTCACCTTTTGCTTTTCCGATACCAAGCTCATGGTACTTTTGGTTTTCTGTTGGAAGATGCCAGTAACTATTTAAAGAATCTAAGGACTCTTTGACTTGTTTGTATTTAACCATGATATTGGAAAGATTGATGATAGGTACCATCGCCCTGCTTGCCAAAATCGTTATAGCAATCAAACCACCGACATTTAAAGTACCCTCATGAATACTATACACACCCACAACCACAGTCATCAAAGAGACAGACTGCAATAACATCCCTGAAATGGAAGCTGTTACACCATTGAGAAGTTGAATTTTCCCCTGTACATGGTGATAAAAGTTGATCATTTTTCGCCACTTATACAAACGTGTCGGCAGGGCATTGGCAAGTTTGATTGCCTCGTGACCTTGTAACTGTTCTACGAGATAACCTTGTTTGCTTTGTCCCTCTTCAAAACTCTTTTTATGCCATGATGCTATAGGATACTGCATGATATAGTTAAAGAAAAGGATTAGTGTTGCCGCTATAACAGGCACAAGTGTCATCATAGGATCAATCACGAAAATAACAACCATCGCTGTCAGGAAAAAAGGAACATCCAGGATATGGACTATCTTTGTCGCAAAAAAATCTTTGATCACATGAAGTTCTCGAAAAAGATTTGTTTTGGTACCCACCATATAGGTATCGTGTTTACTTTGCAAAGTCAATGTTTTTTTAAATAAATCCTCTTCAAATTGATTGGAAAGTTTTTTCACCACACCTTCAAGTATATACATCCTTGCACTTTTTAGCAAAACATCAAAAAGTAAAATTACGCCAACACCAACAGAAAGCACAAAGAGTGTATCTGTAGCAAAGTTTGGTATAACACGATTGTAAACACTCATCGTAAAAAGAGGTAAGGCAAGTGCAAAGATATTGATAAAAAGTGTCAATATCCCTACTTCTATATATGCGCGCCACTGTTTTTTGATTGGATTAAAAAACCAGCCTTTATCTTTTGGATCTCCGATTTTTAAACGATCTTGGCTACTTTGCTTTTTACTGAAAAATAAAAAAGTATCAAATTTTTGCGCTATTTCTTTATGGGAAACACGTTCTTGTGCATTGAAAAATCTTCGTTTTATAAGGATACTATCATTGTCAATCTCCATGATAACAACTGCTTCACCCTGTCTATTTACAGCGATACAAGGAAGCATATATGATTCAATTTTATTTAGTTTTCGTTTATCAGATTGAAACTCTAAAGAGAGCTCTTCGCAAATATGTTTGATATCATTTAAATAAAACTTTTCCAGTGAAGAAAGTGAGAGTTTTTCAATCGTATCAAGTGATACAGTACCAAAATGAAATGCTAAAATGGAGCGAAATGCCTCTAATAAAGAAGCATTTACAGCACTATTTGTTTTACTCATTCCTTATCCCCGTGGGATATCGATAGAATATTTCTCTTCGAGTGCACAAAAGATCTCTTCAAATACGCTATCCCACACACCCTGCTCTTTTTGTCTAAACAATCTTGCACTCGGATACCATGGGGTTTGATCGCTCTCAAGTCCCCATCGCCAGTCCGCTTTTTTCATCAATAAAATCCATACCTCTTTACCCAGTGCGCCTGCCAGATGTGCAACAGCCGTATCAGAAGTGATCACAAGATCCAATGTTTTAATAGCACTGGCTGTTTTTTGAAAGTCACTCAAACGATTTGAAAGATCTACTATCTGATCTTCATGTAAGTGCAAATCTCTTAGTGTTTGTACATCTTCTTTACCAACTTGTAACGAATACAAACCTATATCTTCATGATCCATCAAAACTGACATATCTTTTGGTGAAAATATTTTTTGTGGATAACTCTCACCCGTCACACTTCCACCCCAGACAAGACCGATATTGTATTTATATGGATGCACTTCCAAAGACAACATATTTTGCTCTGGGATATAGACTTCATGCGGTATATCATCATGTTCCACACCCAACAGATAAGGTAGACTCATGATCGCATACTGATAGTCAAATGCACCCACATCTTCATCACGACTGACTACCTCATCTATAAAATCTACTGTACTAAAAAGCTTTTTCAAAGGCTCTCGGCATTGCACTTTTAGTGTAAGATCATCAAATCGCTCTTTCAAAGGTTTTGCAAATCGGATAAACTGGATAATATCTCCAAATCCTTGCTCAGAATAGAGCAATAATGTTTTCTCTTTTGTTTCGGATTCTAACGTAAACTTTGGCTTATCAAAGATATAACTATAATCCTCTAAAAGTGTAGCCATCTCCTCTTTTTGAAAACGCCACTCATACTCTTTAAAACCGTTCTCATAGTCTCCTAACAGCAGATAAGTTGTTGCAAGATCAAAATGGGCATTGGTAAAATCAGGATTTATTTGTATTGCTTTTTGAAAAGATTGTATCGCTTCGTCATAACGTTCCAGATGTTTATAGGTTATCGCCAAATTGGCATGATTGCTTGCACTATTTGGATCAAATTCTAACGCTTTTGTATGACAAGCTAGGGCATCTAAATGGCGATTTACTTTGTTATATACATTTCCTAGATTGACATACGCTCCGGTCGCATTGTGATCAAGCGAGATCGCTTTTTGTAACACATTCTGAGCATCTTCATAACGCTTTGCCTTGTTATAAACTGCACCAGCATTACAAAGTGTCTGTACCGTATCACCAGCCTCACGCAAACTGGTTTCAAAAACTACTATAGCATCATTATATCGTCCTTGACGGTAAAGCAGTACGCCGATGTTATTGTACGCTTTTGCAAATGTTTTGTCTATCTGAATCGCTTTTTGATACATCTCAAAAGCATCTGTATACATCTTTTGCATCTCATACGTAATCGCAAGATTGTTATATGATGTTGGATCATCTGGCGTTAATTCTATGATCTTTTTACCTA
>JALULO010000154.1 GCA_027056215.1 Campylobacterales bacterium
ATTTAACATCTTGTTTAATCAATTTATTTTTTGTCTCAACATCAACAATAAAAGCTTCATTTAAACCTGTTAAGATACCTCTAAATATATTAATATTCCACTCTTTTAAAGGTGTACCCATTTTTTCTATTTTCTTTTTAAGTTGTAATTTTTGAGGAGACACAAAAGCAAAACCTGATTTTGATAAATCTGATTGAAGCATATTAAAAAAATCAGTTAGGTCTGCATTTACAACTTTAAAACTACTTTCATTTACAGGTTTTTCTTTTTTAAAAATATTAATATCACTTGTCACAGTAGCATCTTCAAAGACCTTTTTATCCTCAAAGTCTGTAAATATTTCTATAGTTGTATTCTCTAAAAGGAATTCTCTTAATGCTTCCCCATACTTAACTGTATAGTATTTATTGGAACAGATATAACCCATTGTGCCATTTGTTTTAAGCATCCTTATACCTAGTTCATAAAAATATACATACAAATCTGCTGTACCTGCAAAAGTTTGATACTTTTCTTTAAGTGCTGGTTTCTGATCTTTTATCATCTCTTGTCTGACATAAGGAGGATTACCAATCACAATATCAAAACTACACTCCTCAAAAGGCATATCTATAAGCGAATTAGCCACCTTTATTTTATCTGCCAACTTATTTAACTTCCTACCATGTTCCACAGTCCTCAGCCACAAACTAAGCTTTGCTATCTCCACCGCTTCACTATTTATATCTACACCGTAAAGGTTATTTTCCAAGATGCCTTTTTTGACATCATAAAGTCCTAGTACATTTCCACCCATGAGGATTTTGATGCTTTCGTCTATAAATGCATGTTCACTTAAAAGATAGTTTAGTGCTTGATTTAAAAATGCACCACTTCCACATGCAGGGTCTAGGATTTTTAGGTTTAGCAGATACGCTCTGTAACTTTCTAGTGCATTAAGTATCTTTTTTTCTGTTTTGTTGAGAGATTTTGTTTTGGGGATGTTTATCTCTATGTTGTTTAGGTTTAACGCTTCTTTCTTTTCATGACAGAGTTTGCCGAGTGTGTTATCGACTATATACTTTGTGATGTACTCGGGCGTGTAAAAAACACCATCTTTTTTGCGTTTGGTTTTTGTTTTATCAAACTCTTGATTTTCGATGTTGGCTTTCATCTCTTCTATGTCTGACAGAGAGTTTTCAAAGATGTGTCCGAGGATATTGACATCTACATCGGTATTGAAGTCATAAGCACTGAGGGCGAGTGGACATGAGTTTATCACTTCATCGTCGATGATGAGGGAGTTTAGCAGTTTATCTTCTGCAAAAAGACCGCCGTTGTATTCGGAGATCTTGATTTTTGGATTTCCTTCATTGATCGCTTTGAAGTAGATTTTATAAAAGTGAAAAAGTGGACGATCTTCGATATCGTTTTTATAGTGCTCGATGATTGCTGAGATAGTATTTGGTGGAAGTATACCCCGATCTTCTGCAAAAAAGATAAAAACCATCCGGTCAAGTAGTGTTTGGGTTTTGTTCAAAAGTGTGAGTTTGTCGATGTGATGATTGTTTTTGATGATATTTTCAAAGAGATTGGCTCTGAGTCCTGCATACTTTTGATAGAGTTCATTGGATATCTCTTGCTCTTTGAGTTTGGACTGTTCTTTGAGGCTTAGTGGTCTGTTTGCAAAAAGGCTCTCTTTGCTTAACAAATAGTAAAAAAGTGTAAATCTCTCCTCATCCAAACAAAAGAGATCAAACTCTTCATATGCATCTGAATGATCTATATAAAGTCGTAGTTTTGCAAAGTTTGAAGTGATGATATATCTACAAGTTGGATGGTTGTTTTTGTAGTTAAATGCTTGGTTTACGATAGAGTCCATGGACTTTGTTTTGGTGGATTTGAGCTCTATGACTGCTATCACTTTGTCATCTTTTAGCACCGCACCATCGACTTTTTTGCTATCTGTTTGGTTTTTTAACTCGGTTGTGAGGTTAAAACCCTCCGTTGGATTGAGTGTGTATCCCAAAACTTTGACAAATATATCTTCTAAAAAACCATACTGATATTGCTCTTCTTTGCTTGTTTTGATATTTTCTATTTTTGGCAAAAAATCTGTTTGATACTTTTGATACGCTTTTTGTACTGCATCTACGTCAAGTCTTTTAAGATTTTGCTTTAAAACAGAGTTTTGAAAAAGTGGCATGTTCTCTCCATATTTTTAATCAACTTTTCCCAGAGGTACGACTTTGCCCTCTACTGCATACCCTTTTTCTTTGATATGGGCTTTCATCTTTTCGACTCTTTGGTGAAAATCGGGGTGGCTTGCGAGGAAGTATTTCCAGCTCTCTCCTTTATCCATGCGAGCAAAAAGTGTGGTTGCATCTTTGACTGTGCCGTATGCACATGCCATCACATCCAAACCAAACAGATCGGCGGCGAGTTCTTGGGATTGGGAATATTTGGCATCTGTGACTTGTAGTGTGGTTGCAAATGCTGTACCGTAGTTAT
>JALULO010000155.1 GCA_027056215.1 Campylobacterales bacterium
TTTGTACAAGAGCAGAACAATCGACTCCTTCTAAACAAACCCCACCATACTCATACGGAGTTTTGTACCACTTTTTGTACTCATTATATAAAGCACGTGTAATCCAGTTTTCACTTTTTGGTTTATAGGATAAAGATGATCTTTTTTGTTGTTTATATAGTTTTATAGTTTTACTGTGTGAAGGGGCTTTTTTTATAGAACAGGCACTAAATAAAATTGTTAGTACAATAAAAATAACAATTTTCATTGTTTTTAAGAGTTTGTCTTTATAATAGCATTTACAAATATGACTCCATCAACTCCAAGTAATGCCATCTCTTCTATTTCACTCTCTTCTTGAATTTTGACTAAAATTTTTGCATCAAAAAGATATTCATTTGCAATATTTTGAGCAGTTTTAGCAAGCTCTTTATCTACTATTATAAATGTAGCGTCGAGTGATGAAGCGTATATGATTTGGGTAATATTTTTTGTGCCTAGAGCAAACTCTACATCATTTTCTCGTGCATGATTGATAATGTCTAAGTTGTCTTCACTAAAAGAGAGAAATATAGTTGAAGCTGAGGGGGTATTGCTTATGGAGTCAATATCAAAAACATGATAAAAAGATTTACTTTGTATAAATCTATGCCCAAAAATAATCATACCGCTTCATCCAAACATTCGCTTGAACAGTAGTATTTTCCATTACTTAAAATAGAATCATCTACTTCACAGTAAATTCCACATGTAGAACATTCAACCATATCGTTACTTTGAGGTTTTGTTTTTTTCTGAGTGCTCTTTTTTGAAGTGGTATTTGTGATTGGTCTTTTCTTAATGAAGAAAAAATAAACTACAGTTATAAGTGCTATGACAACTAAGTATTGCATTAGTTTTCTCCTAAAAGCAGATAGTGCCTTTTTTTAGTTTCTATTATTTTATAAGGAATCCCTTTTGGAATCTCTTGGTAAACCTTTTCCCCTTTATAAAAAAGAAGTTTAGATTTTTCATCACGAAAGTTTTTACTTAGTTTTAAAAGCATATTTGTATCTGTTACTGCTCTTGAAGTTATAAGCTCAAAGATTTCAGGTCGCATCTCTTCAACTCTTTTTTTTATAACAGTTACATTTTGAAGTTTTAAATCAGCTTTTATAAACTGTAAAAAGCCAGCTCTTTTTGTAAGTGGTTCAACCAATGTGACTTTAACCTCTGGCAGAGCTAAAGCTAAAATCATACCGGGAAAACCAGCACCTGTCCCAATATCTAAAAGATTTTTAACTTTAGGCAAAAAACCAATAGGATACAAAGCATCAAAAATAAAATCATCTATAGTTATTTCATCTTTTGCACCTGTTAGATTATGTACTTTATTCCATTTAAAAAGGTGTTCTTTATACTTTTGTATATTATGAAAAAAGTTATCTGGAACTTTTAAATGTGCATCTTGTATTGTTTGGTTTAGACTAGCCATTATAAGTACCTATCCATTTATCAATTATTTTGACATCATACAATATATTGCCTCTTAGAGTCAATTGTACACACGGCTGATTCATACAAATTAATTAATCTTTTTTGTCACCCTGAACTTGATTCAGGGTCTAATTTGTTAGACTAGATTCTGAATCAAGTTCAGAATGACGGTCTGTGTGAATCAGCCGTGCAATTATACAAATGGAAGATAACTCTTTGACCTTACATTTTGTTGTTCGAGTGTTTTTTATAAAACAGCAGGTATGTTGATGGTAACATCAAAAGTGTTAAAAATGTTGAACTAATGATCCCACCCGTAATGACAACTGCTAAAGGGTACTGTATCTCACTTCCCACGCCTGTCGCATAAAGTAGCGGTAAGATTCCAAAAAGTGTTGTAAATGCTGTCATAAGCACAGGTCTGAGACGTAGTAGCGTTGCATCTTTTAAAACTATTTTTAACTCAACATGTGGAAACTTCTCTCTTAGTTCGTCTATAAAACTTACAAGGACGATACCGTTAAGTATCGCAATAGCAAAAATTGCTAAAAAACCAACAATAGCCGATACAGACAAATAGATACCACTGACTAAAAGTGCAATAATACCGCCTATAAAACCAAAAGGTACATTTAAAAGGATAATCATAGATTTTTTAAGTGAATTAAATGCTGTATAAAGTAGTAAAATCACTAAAAGTAGTGTAATAGGAATAATTATCATCAACTTTTTGGTAGCCTCTTGCATGTTTTTAAAATCACCTGCCCATCCTATATAGTATCCTGTGGGCATTTTCACTTTCTCTTTTATCAACTTATCAGCTTCTGCAACAAATGAAGCGGTATCTCTTCCCTCTACATCCATAGAGATGACCATGTAGCGGCTGAGATTTTCTCTTTTTATAAAAGAAGCTCCTTGGAGAATTTTTATGTCACAAACATCTTTTAGTCTAACAATATTGCCGTTACTTGAACGAAGTGTCACATTTTTAATCGACTCAATATCTTTTTTTGCCCTCTTGATTTTAGCAACTATCGGAAATCTTTTAATCCCCTCTATCTTTTGTGTGATACCCTCTTCACCGATACCGTTACGAATAACTTGCATCACCTCTTCTACGTTAATGCCGTATCTTGCAAGAGAGAGATAATTTGGCTCTATTTTAATTTGTGCTTGACCTAGTTGTGATTCAACCTCCATACGTTCGAGTCCATCTACACCTTTAATAGTGTTTTGAATATCTTTTGCAACCCTCTCAAGCTCTTTTTGATTTTCACCGTAAATTTTGATAGCAAGTTCTGCTTTTACCCCTTCTAGCAACTCTTCAATACGCATCGCAATAGGCTGTGTGGGAATAAACTGCACAAATTCAAACTTATGCTCCAAATCTTCACTCATTTTTTTCGTTAGAGCTGGTAAATCTTCAATATTTGGCTTAAGTGTTAAAAGAACTTCCATATAGTTTGGTTGTGCAGTTTCTCCTTTTTCACTTCGACCTATCATTGTAAGTACTGAATCAACATCTTTGGGGTAGTTTTTGAGTATATATTTTTCTATATCCTTAGAAACACTAATAGATTGCGTAAGTGCCGTACCTGGAATAGCAACAACTCTATACATAATCGACTCTTCATTAAGCGAAGGTAAAAACTCCCGCCCCTGTTGTGTCAGCATATAAGCTAATACCACAAAAACCACGCTCACGAGTGCTAAAATCTTTTTAGCATTGTCTAATGAAGCAAGCAGTATAGGCGTATAAACTTTTTTGATACCTCTCATAACAACATTTTCAGCAGATTTTGTTGGTTTTAAAAGCATCAAAATAAGGACTGGCACAAGTATAAGTGCTACAAGCAGTGAACCAAGCATAACAAAAACAATATTTAATGCCATAGGGGTATAGAGTTTTCCAGCCAAGCCATCAAGTGAAAGCAGAGGGATAAACACCGCTGCAATAATAAGCACTGCATAAGTTACCGGAGTTGCCACCTCTTTTGCGGCTTCGCTTACTATCTGTAGCTTATCTTCTTTTGGATTGTCATGTAATTTTCTAAAGCTGTTTTCTACTATAACTATAGTACCGTCCACTATCATACCCACGGCAATTGCCAAACCACTTAAACTCATAAGATTTGCTGAGAGATTATAATAATCCATTAACAAAAAGGCTATCAGTAATGAAAGAGGTAAAGATAAAATAACAATAAAAGCACTACGCAACTCAAACAAAAATAAAAATAGAACAATAGCAACTAAAATAACACCGCTTAAAAGTGCTGATGTCATAGTATTAACCGCTTTATGAGTAATGGTTGTTCTATCATAAATCGTTGCTATTTGTACACCCTCTGGAAGTGCAGAGTTTACTGTCTCTATCTTCTCTTTGATGCTCTCAACCACTTTTGCGGCATTTGTTGCTGTTCTTTGCAACACCATCCCCATAACAGCTTCATGACCGTCAATACTTACAGCTCCAAATCTTGGACTCACACCTGAGATTACTTTTGCCACATCACCGATGGTAATAGCCTGACCTTGGCTAGGCTTTACAACCGTATTTCGAATATCATCAAGAGTTTTATAAAGTCCTGCTCCACGGATGAGATACTGTTCACGATTAAACTCTAGGTACTGCCCACCAGCTGCTTGGTTTGATTTTTGCAAAGCCTTGATAATATCATCATAAGTGATGCCAAAATCTTGCAGTTGTTTAGTATCGATTAAAACATTGTACTGTTTTTCATAACCACCCCAGCCTATAACATCTTCTACTCCACTGACACTTTTAAAAAGAGGTGTGACAATATACTCTTGCATCTCTTTTAGCTCTTGAAGGCTGTGTTTTTCCGTTGTATCTTGTACTTGATACCAAAAAACTTGTCCAAGACCTGTTGTGTTTGGTCCAATAACTGGTTTTCCCCAACCTTTTGGAATATCTATATTTGAAAGGCGTTCAGAGACGAGTTGTCGTAAGAAATATATATCCATATCATCTTCAAAAAATACAGAAACATAACTAAGCCCAAAAATAGAGTTTGACATGATGAGCTTCACCCCTGCCATGCCAGAGACAGCCGATTCTATCGGGTAGGTAATAAGCTTTTCTATATCTTCAGCAGAATTTCCCGGACTTTCCGTATAGATAACGACTTGTTTTGGCGTAATATCAGGAAAAGCATCGATTGGAATCTCTGTATATGCCTTATAACCAAAAGCAGTAATTGCGATAAAAGCAACAAGCACTAAAATTTTGTATTTGAGCGAAAGCTCTATAAGTTTATCTAACATGCTTAATCTCCATCACCCAAAGATGATTTAAGTAGTGCTGATTTCACGTAATAACTCTCGCCACTTACATACTCTTGCCCTTGATTTAAACCTTTTACACCGACATACTCATCATCTTGCGTTATAATCTCAACAACTTGAGGGATAAAAGGGAGCTCATCGTTACCTTCTCCTTTTTTGGGGACAAAAACTACCCATTCGTTATTAAAAAATGAGAGTGCGGACTTTTTGATGGCAACATAACGTTTTGCATCACCAAAATAGAGTGTTGATTTCACATATATATCGATAAAAAGATTTTTCACTTTTTGGTCTACGCTTGAGAGAACTACCACACGCTGTGTCTTCTCATCTAACTTAGGCATAATCTGTGTTACATGAGTTACTATCTCTGTATTTGCATAGTTGATAACTATTTTATCTCCTAAACGCACCTTTGTTGCATACTCTATAGGAAGATATGACTTTACATAATAAGCCTGATTTTTCACAATAGATGCAACTCTTTCATCTGTGTTTACAGAAGAGTGTAGAGGCTTTAAAAGAGCAGCAACACGACCACTACTGTGGGAGCGTAAATAAAAATTTGCCGTAGCTTTTTTCAAGCTATTGGTAGCTATTCCTAAGGTTTGAAGTTGCGATTGTAAAGCATTTAGCTTTGCAGATATTTCACTCTTTTTAATTGCCTCAACGTTTAGCTTTTGCATAGAGGTCATCCCTTTTTCATAAAGCTTTTTTATAGAATCATAGTTTTTTGAGACTGATTCTAGTTGTTTTTTGAGTGCAATATAATCAGCACTCATTTTAGAAACTTTTATAGACTCGATAAGTGCAATTTTATCTCCCTTTTTCACATTTTGTGCCGGTTTAACAAAATATTTCTCTAAATGTCCACTTACAAGCGAAGTGATAGCCTGTTGAGCATTTGAGAGTTGTATCACTTTAGCATTAAGCTCGATTGATTTTTTAAAAGCATGCATTTTTGTGTTTTGTATTGGAAGTTTTATCTCATTTGCAAAAAGCACTCCTCCAAGTAGTGTTATTAGTAGTAATTTATTCATTATATTCTCCTGTTTCATAGTTATAAAGAACTATGTTTGTATCTATTTTAGCTTGAAGCACTATCTCTTTTTCTCTTGTATTAATCATCTTGTTTTTAATACTTTGCAACTCTATAAGGTTCACATTTGCTATCTTATACCCATCTTCATACATATTTAAAAGCTCTTTTTGTGAAGTGTAAAGCTCCCTAGTTGAGTAAAGAACCTTATTTAAAACCTTTACTTCTGAGTTAAGACGCTTAAATGTGGTTAAAAGTAAAGTTGTTTGATTTTTTATCAAATATTGGCTCTGTTTTACTTTTAGAGATGCTATGCGTTTTTCCTCTTTTTTTGTATTGAAAACAGCAAGAGGAATATCTACTCCTACCCTTGCAATACTCTGATCAGGCTCTTTTTCATACTCGGCATAAATATCTATCCACTCTATTTTATTAGAGTTTAGCTCTACCTCTTGCTCTGCTCTTTTTTGCGAACTTTTCATAAATAGAAGTTTTGCCGAATCTTGCAAAGTTGCTTTAGTGTGGCGAACAAATTTATACTCTTCTTCAAGTTCTACATCATCTACTTCACCGGATAGGGCTAAAAGTGTCCAATAGGAGGTAAGTTTATCTGCTTTTTTTTCATTGAGTCTGTTTTTTGCATCTATGACATCAACTTTTGCTAGCAAATATCTAGTCTTTGCTATAGTGCCGGCTTTATATCTTTCATGTGAAATATTGGCGATTTTTTGTGCAATTTTCAGCTCTTCTTTTGCCAATAAAACAAGCGAACTCTGTTTTATATAATTTATATAGAGCAGTGAGAGGTCTCTTGTAAACTCTGCACGTTTGAGTGTTAGCGTACTTTTTGCCTCTTCTTGTGTAGCTGTGCCAAGTTTTTCTCTTGCAGTGCCTACTCCCCACAGACGAAAAGGCTGTGAGATAGCACCACGATACCCAGATGCACTCTCTCCCACATCAGGATTAAAGCTTGAGGTCTCAAGTGAAAATGTAGGGTTTTTATATCTTTGTATAATTTTAGACTCTTCACTTGCACGCTTTAGTTCCAAAGCATTTGCTTTAAGATAGGGTGAATTTTGTAGTGCATTTTGCATAAAAGTGTCGAAATTTTGCGCATGTAAATTCCATATAATAAATGGAACTAGTAATAGTTTTTTCATCTTTTTTCTTTACCAAGACTTCATAAGTTTTTCTATATGTTCAAAAACCATAATCATATGTATTTTAAAATCTTCTTCTACATTAAGATTTTCTACCATATCTTTAATGTTAATAGTTGCCAAAACAGTTTTACCATTTTCTTCATAAACTGATAGTCTACATGGTAAAAAAACTGATATTTCGCTCATCTCTTTTAGTGCTTCTTGTGCTGCACTAGGATTGCAAAGCTCATAAACGGTTATATCTTTTTCAAGTTCAAAACCTTTGTTATGTAAAATTTTTTTAAATTCATACGAACCCAAAACTCCAAAACCATGCTCTTTAGCTTTATCTTGAAGTTCCTCTTTAATTGTTTCGACAGATATTTCTGTCATTATTTTATAAATCATCATCATTATTATTTCCTTTTGTGTATGCAGTTTTGGTGCATATAGTTAATTTTTTAGAGAAGTGTAGCTTTGGTATAAATTACGCGTTAATAGGTGGTTTTAAGAAGTTTTTGTGTGAGTTGTATTTGTGTTGTTTGATTTCTGTAGAGGGTCTTGTTGTAAAATGTTCATGCACAATTGAGATATCCGTCTCAGGTAAAATAAAAGCGATATGGAATAAATGATGTATATTGCAAATGTCATCTGCTTCGATATTATTATTATCATGAAATTCATGAACATATTCACCTACCTGACACGGATGTGTGTCTAATGCTTCTATCACATAGGCATGCGAAATATTGAAATTTATTGAAAAAAGTAAAAAAAGCGTGAGTAATCTATTTTTCATGTGGCTATTGTATCATACTATCACGGTAAATCAAAATTAATACCAATCCCCATTAATAATCATAAGTTTTCTATATCGTCATTCCGTACTTGATACGGAATCTAGCTGATATTTACTAGAAATTAGACTCCCAGTCAAGCTGAGAGTGACGAAGCTATCTATTTTTCTTAATTTTGATTTACCGTGTCATACTATAAATAACAAATTTAGTTTATGCTAAAATTAGTAAATAAAAATCACTTGTCTGATTTGGAATTGGTTTTTAAGGACTGATATAAAGGGAGAAAAATGTCACTAAAAGAGTTACGAAAAATAGCAGAAAAATATGATGGACGAGTAGCAAAACTACTTTCACTTGGAAGAGATGGATTGACAAAAAGTAAAAGAATCTCTTATGTAAAAAAGTTTGGATTAAACAAAGAGGATGTGCCACAACTCCTTACACTTGCACAAGATATGGATATTTACAGATATGATTACTGTGATACAGCAGAAGATGAGGGTTTAGAGTTTTTTGGTGTTGTTCATGCTTGGTATGTACTGAGTGAACTTGCAGTACCTGAATTTAAAGAGATACTCATAGAGATGGTAGAGGATGGCGATGATGATGAGTATGATGATTGGATTTTAGATGATTTTGTAGAGCTTATTGTACCTTATCGTAAAGATATGTATGACTATTTTAAAGAAGGTGCGTTAAAGGAAACAAATAGTACATGGACTCGCTTAAGTTATATAGATACTATTATAGAGATGCTAAAAGCAGATGAGGTCTCACTCCAAGAGGTGAAAGAACTAATAGTTGAAATGCTGAGTCATGGAGAAAATGATATAGTTAATGCAAGTACAATGGGAATATCTATTGATTATAAACTCACAGAGCATCATGAGCTTATAAAAGAGTGTTATGCTAGAGATGCGATAGATTTGATGTATATTGGTGATTTAGAATATGTTGAGATAAAAATGGGGTTAAGAGAAGAGAGAGAAACAGACAAAGAACCAACGATGTTGCAAGAACTCCTTCTTGGTTTAGATGATGATGAAGAGAGTACTTTTGTTCGAGAGAGTCCAAAAGTAGGCAGAAATGACCCTTGCCCATGTGGGAGTGGTAAAAAATATAAGAAATGTTGCTTAAAGAAATAATGAGTTATCAACCCCCCCCCCTTATTCAATTTCATCTAAAATACTTGCACAAGTAAGTGAAATATCGGAGTTAATCTCTGATATAAAACACATAGAAGCAAAGAAGATTACACCTAAGCTTCGTAAGAAAATCTGGTTCGCTCGATTACTGGATCTTTGCAGATTGAGGGTAACAGCTTTACTGAAGAGAAAGTTACTGCCCTGCTAGATGGTAAGAAAGTATTAGGATCGCTAAAAGAAGTTGAAGAGGTACGAGGTGCTATTAAAGCCTATGAGAAGATGGGTAGTTATAATTACACAAAGCTTGCTGATTTACTACAATCTCATAAACTGATGATGGATACTTTACTGACAAATGCAGGTGAGTTTCGTGCTGGAAATGTTGGAGTATATGACAAAGATGGTGTGAATCATGTTGCTCCGCCTCCTTCTCAGGTGCATGGTTTGATGGTAGATTTATTTGATTGGCTTGGCAAGACAAAAGAGCATCCTCTTGTAGTGAGTTCTATCTTTCACTATGAGTTTGAGTTTATACATCCATTTAGTGATGGAAATGGTCGTGTAGGCAGGTTATGGCAGAGTGTGATACTCATTGCATACAAAGAGCTGTTTTCATATATACCGATAGAGAGTATCGTTTGTTGTTTTTGACGAATTTTGACCCACTTTTTTGATGAAAAGTGACCCACCTGAAGTAGGATAAAATCATAACATAATTTTATATATTTTCATCTTCTGGTATTGGAATTTCACTTACTTGTTC